>JANXWQ010000164.1 GCA_025351065.1 Chthoniobacter sp.
CACCCAGTGGTTTTGAGCAATCGAGGGCATTTCTGATTCGATGCAAAGCCCTTAATGACAATGGCTTGGGTTTTGCAGCGGATCGGAAATGCCCGGCCCCAGGAGATTTACACCGTGTTGCACTTACTTTGTGAATTCGCGACGCCTAACCAGGCGCTGCAGCGAACTGCTCCGGCTGTCACGCTGGCTGCTTCCGGCCACCGCCTTGCCCCCACCACGCAGCCAGCGCGCCAGCCTGCGCGGTCGCTGAGCTTGGGGTCGTTAGGCTCGTTTTGCCCTCGTTACCAAGCTCCAGCTTGGTAACGCACTTGTCTCCGAAGCTCTGCTTCGTCGGCGCGGCCATGGGAACCGGCACGCCATCCGCGAGACGCACGGACGGAGCGGAGCTTCGCCACGAGGGATTGGCAACGCCAACGGCGTTCCATCAGCCAGCCCAGGGTTGGCGCGACGGAGGAGCGCCTACCCTGGGTGCGTCGGAAAAAAGAGCGCCAAACCCAATGGGGTTGCATCGGGCCGGGCCGGGCGGGTGCAACCGTTGCAGGGTTGGCGCGCATTGCGGGGCCATCCCCAAAGGCGCGCGCGGCGCGCAACCCTGGGCTGGTTGATGAAGCGCCGTTGGCGTATTTGGCCCGCGTGAGCCTCGTGCCCAAACTGCGTTTGGGGGCACCGGGGGGTAATGAGCGCCGGGACGCTGGGCGGGCCGTTTTTGACGAATGAACCAAACAAATGGACGGATGGGGTTTGCGCTGTCTTGACAGGGTTCGGCGGCAGGTTACATCGTAAAGCTCCCCGAACTCTCAACCTCCCCACTCCTATGAAAACTCCCCTCTTTGCCTCCTTGTGCCTCGCCAGCCTGCTGGCGCCCGTGTTTGCCTCCGCAGCGGATTTGCCCGCCGGGCTGAAAGCGGAGCCGCTGCACCCGCGCTCGAAGGGCGAGGGCAAGACGCTTTTCACCCGGCTGGAGGGCGACAAGCTGGGGATCGACATGGTGAACAAGATGAATGTGAACCATCCGATGAGCTTCCTCTACCACAGCGGGATGACTTGCGGCGGGGTGGCGGTGGCGGATTTCGACGGGGACGGGAAGCCGGACATTTTCTTTGGCGGCGGGACGCAGTCGAACCGGCTCTACCGGCAGTCCGGGTTGCTGGGGGAGATGAAGTTCGAGGACATCACGAAGACTGCGGGGCCGATTACCGGCGACGGGGACTGGACGACCGGGGTGGCGGTGGGCGACGTGAACGGAGACGGGCGGCTGGACATTTACGTGTGCAAATACATGAAGCCGAACCAGCTTTTCCTGAACATGGGGCCGGGGCCAAACGGGGAGCCGGTGGTGTTCAAGGAGGTGGCCGCGCCTGCGGGGCTGGATGCGGTGGATTGCAGCCACAGCGCCTACTTTGCGGACTACGACGGGGACGGCAAGCTGGACATGTATCTGGTGACGAACCGGATCGAAGACCCCAAGGGCACGCCGACGGAGCTGCCGGTGGACAAGCATCCCGACGGGACGGTGACGATCAAGCCGGGCGCGGAGCCCTATTACCAAGTCTGGCGCTATGACTACGACAACTGGGGCAGCGAGGCGATGGGGACGCCGGACCGGCTTTACCACAATGAAGGCAACGGGCCGGACGGGGTACCGAAGTTTAAGGACGTGACGGCGAAGGCGGGCATCTCGGGCCGGGGCGACGGGCTCTCGGCGATGTGGCTGGACTATGACGGCGACGGGCTGCTGGACCTGTATGTGGCGAATGATTTCATCGCCACGGACAAGCTCTACCACAACAACGGCGACGGGACTTTCACCGACAAGCTGGCCGAGGCTGCGCCGCACACGCCGTGGTTCTCGATGGGCACGGATTTCGGCGATGTGAACAACGATCTGCTGCCGGATATGCTGATCGCGGACATGTCGGCGACATCGCATTTCAAGTCGAAGACCACGATGGGCATCATGGGCGGCATCGACCTGAAGCGCTCCTACAATTCGGAGCCGCCGCAGTACATGCGCAACACGCTGCTGATCAACACGGGCACGGGCCGCTTCCTCGAAGGCGCGCGGCTTTACGGCATCTCGAGCACGGACTGGACGTGGGCGGTGAAGTTCGCCGACTTCGACCTCGACGGGTGGCAGGATTTGTATTTCACGAACGGCATTTCGCGCCACATGAACGACTCGGATCACAAGATCACGCAGGACATGCTGGCCGGGAAGCACATGTTCGAGTTCTTCAAGGACGGCGAGATGCGGAAGGAAAAGCACCGGGCGTATCGCAACACGCACAAGGAGAAATTCGAGGAAGCGAGCGAGGCTTGGGGGCTCGACCATGTGGGCGTGAGCTACGGCTGCGCCTACGCGGATCTCGACCGGGACGGCGATCTTGATTTGATCGAGGTGAATCTGGAGGAGCCGAACTGCATTTACCGCAATGATTCGGAAAAGGGGCACGCGCTGCTCATCAAGCTGGAGGGCACGAAGTCGAATCTGAACGGGTTGGGCTCGACGGTCATCATCAAGACGGCGGCGGGGCCGCAGATGCGGCAGCTCGAGCCGCAGACCGGCTACCTGTCGTGCAACGAGGCGCTGTTGCATTTCGGGCTCGGCGAGGAGACGAAAATCACGGAACTGACTGTGCGCTGGGCGGGCGGCGGGGAGCAAAAGTTCACCAACCTCGCGGCGGACATGCTCTACACCATCACGCAGCCGGCCACCGGCGGCGAGCCAGTGAAGCCGGCGGCGAAACCTGCGGCGATGTTTGCGCGCACGGACCTGCTCAAGGACGTGAAGGTGAAGGACGAGGGCTGGGCGGGGGATTTCGTGAAGCAGATCCTCCTGCCGCACGCGCTCTCGCAACTCGGGCCGTGTCTGGCCTGGGGCGATGTGAATGGCGACGGGCTGGATGACTTTTATTTCGGCGGCTCGAAAGGCGAGATCGGCCAGCTTCGCCTCAACAACGGCCAGGGAAAATATGTGGCAAAATGGGTCGAGGATTTCCGCAAGGACAAGGAGTGCGAAGACATGGGCGCGGTCTTTTTCGATGCGAACGGCGACGGCGCGCTCGACCTCATCGTGGTCAGCGGCAGCAATGAATTCGAGAAAGGCGCGAAGGAATTGCGCGACCGGCTCTACCTGAATGACGGCAAGGGCAACTTCGCCGCAGCACCCGCGGGCGCGCTGCCGGAGGCGCACGAGTTTGCCAGCGCGGTCTGCGCGGTGGACTACGATCACGATGGGAGGGTCGATCTCTTTATCGGCAGCCGCTGCATCCCCGGCGACTGGCCGCACTCGGGCCGCAGCCGCCTGCTGCACAATGAATCGAAGGGCAGCGAGGTGAAATTCACCGATGTCACCGACACTGTCTCCGGGCTGGGCAATGTCGGTCTCGTGACCTCCGCCGTGTGGTCGGATGTGGATGGCGACGGCTGGGCCGACCTGCTGGTGGCGACTGAATACGGGCCGGTGAAATATTTCCACAACGCCCAGGGCAAGCTCACCGACAAGACCGCCGACGCCGGGCTCGCGGACGCCAAGGGCTGGTGGAACAGCATCACCGCCGCCGACGTGAACCACGACGGCCAGATGGACCTCATCGTCGGCAATGTGGGCCTCAACACGAAATACAAGCAGCCCGCGGCGGATCATCCTCAGCTCATGTATTACGCGGATTTCGACGGCACCGGGAAATGGAACATGGTCGAGGTCAAGCGCGAGGGCGAAACCCTCCTGCCCGAACGCGGGCGGGGCTGCTCCTCAAACGCGATGCCTTTCGTCAAATCGAAGTTCCCGACCTTCAAAGCCTTCGCGCTGGCCAGCCTCTCGGAGGTCTATACCGATGAAAAGCTGAAGGCCGCCGAGCACTACGAGGCCACGGAATTCCAGAGCGGCGTCTTCCTCAACGACCACGGGAAATTCACCTTCAAGCCCTTTGACCGCCAGGCCCAGATCGCCCCGGCCTACGGCATCGTGGCGTGCGACTTCAACGGCGACGGCAACCTCGACCTTTTCCTCGCGCAAAACTCCTACGCCCCGCAGGTCGAAAACCCGCGCTACGACGGCGGCCTCGGCCAGCTCCTGCTGGGCGACGGCAAGGGCGGCTTCGCCCCGGCGACCGTGCGGGACAGCGGCATCGCCATCGTCGGTGACATGAAATCCGCGTCCATCTTGGACAGCGGCGACGGCCGGCCCGGCCTCGCGGTGACGCTGAACAACGGCCTCACCGCCAGCTTTGAAAACAAGTCCGCCGGCCGCTGGCTGCGCGTGGCTCTGCCCGGCGCGCGTGCCGCCGGGGCGCGCGTGGCGCTGCGCCGCGCGGGGCTGCCGGATCAGCTCGTGGAACTTCACGCCGGCGGCGGCTATCTCGCGCAGGACGGCGCGACGGCTTGGTTCGGGCTCGGCGAGTCCACGGTCCGCGGGAAAGTGAGCGTCACCTGGGCCGACGGCACGGCGACCGAGCTGCCGTTCGATGGCAAAGCCCCGCTCCTCAAGGCGACCCCCGCCGCCCGTTCCGCCGCCCGATGATCCGCTCCCGGCTCGCCGTCCTCGCCAGTTGCGGGACGCTGTTTTTCCACGCGGTCCTTTTTGCCGCAGAACCTCCGAAAACTCCTGCGGCCACCCCGCCGGCCCTCCCGCCCGCGCTGCAAAAAGCCCAGGCCGCGCTCGACAAAGGCGACACCGAAGCGGCGCTCAAACTCCTGCGCGCCGAGGCCGACAAAGGCGACGCCATTGCGGCCAACGCCCTCGGCGAAATCCACATCGCCGGACGCGGTGTGAAAGCCTCGCCGGCCGAGGCCCTGAAGTGGTTTCAAAAAGCCGCCGATGCCGGCCACGCCGCCGGGCAGTTCAACCTCGCGCGGCTGCTCCAGCTCGGCGGCGAAGGCGTGGCCAAGGACGAGGAAAAATCGCGCTTTCTCCTCCGCACCTCCGCCGAGGCCGGCTACGCCTACGCCCAGTTCCAGCTCGGCAGCTATGTTGAGAGCCTCGCCGCCCACAGCGAGGAAAAGGCGCAGATCATCGAGGCCCGCGAATGGTACGAAAAGGCCGCCGCCCAAAGCCAGCCCGACGCCCTGCTCGCGCTCGCCCGTTTTTACGACGGCGGCCTTGGCGGCCTCAAGGTCAGCGCGGAAAAGGGCTTCGAGTCCTGCTTCCGCGCCACCAAGGCCGGCTCCGTCGTGGCCATGAACGAAATGGGCGTCCGCTACCAGAAAGGCGCGGGCATCCATCAGGACAACGTCGCCGCCATCGGCTGGTTCACCCTCGCCGCGCAGCACGGCCTGCCCGCCGCGCTGGTCAATCTCGGCAACTGCTACGAGACCGGCAACGGTGTGCGCCAGGACTTCGACCAGGCCGGGCGCAACTACAGCGCCGGGGCCAAGCTGAATTTCGGCCCCGCCGAATTTCTCCTCGGCCAGATGATCGAGCAGGGCAAAGGCACCGCCGTCAACCTCGCCCACGCCTACGTCCTTTATACCCGCGCTGGCGCGCAGAAAAACGAAGAGGCCGTCAAACGCGCCGAGGCCATCAAAGCCAAACTCACCCCCGCCCAGCTCGAAGAAGCCGCCAAACTCCTGCGCAGCGGCTCGGTGCCCTGATTTTTGCCCGGCAGTCCACCGGCGGTGTTCCCCGCAATTCAAGCCGCACCGCCACCCAAAAATCCGCCCGCCCGCCCCGTCTGGCAAACTTTTCGCCAATTTCATAAAATATTATTTGCCTTCCGTCCAAACCCTCGCATAATCAGCGATTAGTTTAGTCGTTCACCATACCTCCCCCCTCCAATTTCCCGCCGCAACCTACCCATACCCATGAAACTCCAAGCCAAAATCCTCATCCCGATCCTCGCCGTCTCGCTGACGCAAATCGCCCGCGCCCTCACGTTTGATTCCGTGGCGTCGGGCAATTGGAGTGATCCGTTTTCGTGGGATCTCGCCGGTGCATCAGGCACACCAGACACCTATGCGGGTGACCTCGTCACCATCCACTCCACCGGTCCGGATGTGATTGATTACGACATGGGCACGACCTTGGCGGGTGGCGGACTCGGAATCGCCAATGGTGGTACGCTGACCATCGACGGCGGCGGTCTCACGCAACTGGTTTCCACTCAGGTCATCCGCGTCGGTGAGGGAAGTGGCGGGATTGGCACTGGCCTTGGCACGCTCACGATTCAGAATGGCGGCACCATGAACACGGGTCTGGCGCTGGGTCTGGCGGTGGGTTCGCAAGTCGGCGGCGGTACCTTTGGCAATGGAGAGTTGGATGTTTTCGGCGGCGGCACCCTGACCATGGGCTCGGGTGCGGCGGCCGGCGGGCTCGGAGTGGGTCTGGACGGCAGCACTGGCCTGCTCAAAGTGGGCAATGGCAGTGGCACCTCCACCGTGAATTTGCGGGCGAACAGCGTCCTGATGGCGATTGGCGCGAACCAGGGCTCCGGCGGCGGGAACGGAACCCTGACGATCGACAGCACTGGCGTCATCGACTTCGGGACTAACGGAATTTATGTCGGTCAGGGATCGGGCAGCGTGGGCGTGGTGACCAATGCGGGAACGATCGGAACCGGCGGCTTCGCCACGGGCGAGGTTCGTGTCGGCGGCAACGGCGGGTCGGGCACTTACACGCAGAGCGCCGGGTCGCTGACCACCACCGGGGAATTCAACATCGGTGTTGATTCCGGTTCGGTAGGTGCGGCCACGATCAGCGGCGGCACGGTGGGTACGAGCCAGATCAGTGTGGGGCGCAATGGCGGCACGGGCACGCTGACGATCAGCGGCGGCGGCGTTACGACCACCGGCAATAACGCCAGCGTGATCATCGGCAACGGTGGCACTGGAGATTTGTTTATTAGCAGCGGCAGCTTGACCGTCGGCTCCGCGAACAACAGCAATCTCGAGATTGGTAACGGAGCGGGCAGCCTTGGGCATGTGCATCAAACGGGGGGCACCATATCCTACGGCAGTTGGGTTTCGATGGGTCTTGGCTCCAACACCGCGACGGCCATTTGGGATATCAGCGCCGGCAGCATTACCAGCAGCGCGGGCTTTGAGGTTGGTTCTGATGGTCTCGGCACGATGAACATCAGTGGCACGGCGAACATCGCCACGGCCGGCTACAGCCTCGGTCTTCGCAACGGCAGTCTTGGCACGGTCAATATGACCGGCGGCACTATCGCCTCGACCGGTCAGGTTGTTGTTGGTGGCGGCCAATCGGCGGGCACCGGTGTCTTCAACGTGAGTGCGGGAACGGTTAGCTCCGCTAACGAAACCCGGGTGGGAGAGGGCACGGGCGCAACTGGCACCCTTAACATCTCGGGCACGACGAACTGGACCTCGGGCGGCGAGTTGCAAGTAGGAAATGACGCCGGCAATGGCACGATGAACGTGTCCGGCGGTAACGTCACCGTGAACTCATGGATCGCGATTGGACGGAATGGCGGCACCGGAGTTGTCAATCTGAGCGGCGGCACGATCACCAAAGGCGCTGGCCAGTCATTCGACATCGGTGTCTTCGGCGGCAATGGTAACCCCATCGGCACGGGAACCCTCAACCAGACCGGCGGAGCCATCGTCAATACCGCCTCGGATTTCAGCGTCGGGCGGGACGGGAGCGGCGTG
>JANXWQ010000197.1 GCA_025351065.1 Chthoniobacter sp.
GCGAGTTTGTCGCGGCGGGTTTTTAGCTCTTTGAGCCGACGGTCGAAATCGGGTGTGGGGCGCGGGCGCGGGGTGCGTTCGCGGAAGGGCCATTCGCTTTCGGGCAAGGCCAGGCCTTGCTCGGCGGCGTCGTAGAAGCGGCGTTTCCGGGGGCCGTGGAGGTGGTGAAAGCTGACGTCGCGTCCGGCGTCGAAGTCGGCGGCGGCGTGGAGGAGTTGCTCGTTGTGGAGGATGTGAAAGGCGGGCTTGTCCACGGCGGCGGCTTCCTGGTCGCGCCAGTGCCAGAGGGCGCGGAGGACGGCGCCGGAGCGCCCGCGCAGCTCGTGGCTGCCGGTGATGCGCCAGATTTCGTCGGGGTCGCGCTCTTTGGTGATGGCGGAGGCGGCGATGGCTTTTTCGCACGACTGGCGGAACCATTCGGTGCGCCCGAGCCGCACGAGGTCGGCTTCGAGATTGGCGGCGATCTCGGCGAGGTAATGGGTGTCTTTCACCGCGTAGTCGGTCATCTGCGGGGGCAGCGGACGCAGCGCCCAGTTGGCCTTCTGCGAGGCTTTGGCTATGGTCACGCCGAAGTATTTCAGGATGAGCGCGGCGAGGCTGAACTGCATGACGCCGGTGAGGCGCGCGGCGAGCATGGTGTCGAAAACGGAGGCCGGGCCCGCGAAGCCGACGCGGCGCAGGAGGCGCAGGTCGTAGTCCGCGCCGTGGATGATGAGTTCCTTCCCCTCGAATGAAGCGAAGAGTGGCGCGAGATCCATCTGGGCGAGCGGATCGATGAGCAGATCTTGGCCGGGGACGCTGATCTGGATGAGGCAGAGCTTTTCAAAATAGCAGTGCAGCGAGTCTGCCTCGGTGTCGAGGGGGATGCGCGGGAGCGGGGCGAAAAGCGGGAGGACGCCGGCGAGGGCGTCGGCGGTGTCGATGATGGGAGACGGGGAGTTCACGGGAATTTTTTACCGCGGATGGCGCGGAGCAGGGGAACCGCAGATGACGCAGATATTTTGAGAAAAAGACGCCGGGAGCAAGACGGGATGCAGGTGATGCGAAGACGCGGCGCGCGCCCCTTTTTCCATCTGCGAAATCTGCGTCATCTGCGGTCGCAAATTCTGCGTCATCCGCGGAGGCCGGTGAGCAGCAGCTCGGCGTTGTTTTTCGTGGCGTGGAGCGCGTGGACGAGCACCTCGGTGGCCTCGAGCGCGGGGAGGATGGCGAGCTGGCGGCGGAGGACGCTGATGCGCTCAAATTCCTGCGGGTGGTAGAGCAGTTCGTCGCGGCGCGTGGCGGACTGGAGGAAATTGATGGCGGGGAAGACGCGCTTATCGCTGAGGCCGCGGTCGAGGCGGATCTCCATGTTGCCGGTGCCTTTGTATTCCTCGAAAATGAGGTCGTCCATGCGGCTGTTGGTCTCGATGAGGCAGGTGGCGAGGATGGTGAGGCTGCCGCCTTCCTCGGTGTTGCGCGCGCTGCTGAAAAATTTCTTCGGCTTGACCAGCGCCTTGGAATCGACGCCGCCGGACATGGTGCGGCTGCGGGCGCCGCCGCCCTGGAGGTTGTTGTAGCCGCGCGAGAGGCGGGTGATGGAGTCGAGCAGGATGACGACGTGCCGCCGCAACTCGACGAGCCGTTTCGCCCGCTCGCTGACCAGCTCGGCGATGGCCGTGTGGCGCTGCGGGCTTTCGTCGAAAGTGGACGAATAGATTTCGCAGTTCACGCTGCGGCGGAAGTCGGTGACTTCCTCGGGGCGCTCGTCCACGAGCAGGAGGATGACGTGGGTCTCGGGCGAATTCACGAGGATGGACTGGGCGATGTCCTTGAGCAGGATCGTCTTGCCGGTGCGCGGCGGCGCGACGATGAGCCCGCGCTGCCCGCGCCCCAGCGGAGCGATGATGTCGAGGGCGCGGCCGGTGATCGAAGTGCTGCTCTTCTGATTTTCCAGCACGATGCGCTCGGTCGGGTGCAGCGCGGTGAGCTGGTCGAACTCCTTCGTGGGAACCCACGAATCCGCCGGGATGCCTTCGATACTGAGGACGCGCTCGATGGTCAGGAATTTCTCGCGGTCGCGCGGCGGGCGGATGCGGGCGCTGAGGCGGTGGCCGGCGCGCAGGCCAAACTGGCGCTCGGCGGCCTGCGGGACAAACACATCCTGCGGCAGCGAGCGAAAGTTGTAGAGCGGCCAGCGCAGGAATCCGCCGCTGCCCTGCGGGGAGAGTTCGAGCACGCCGTCGGCGAAAAGCTCGGCTCCGCGCGCGGCGTAGGCTTTCATCAAGTCCGCCACAATGTGATGCCGCGTGCGGTCGGGCACGATGCGGAGATGCAGCGCCTCGGCGCGGGCGAGCAGCGCGGCCAGAGGCTCGTCGTGCAACTCGCCGATCCAAATTTGCTGCGGGAGGGCGGGTGCGGCCGCTGATTCAGGCGCGGGCGCGGTGGAGCCAGCCGGCGAGGAGTCGGGACTGTCGTTCGAGACAGGGGAGGGTGGAGTCGTTCCAGATGACATGATTGGCGTGGTTGATTTTCGTCGCGAGATCGAGCTGTGCAGTGATGATCTTTTCGGCCAGTCCGGCGCTCAGGCCGCGCTGTTCCGCCAGCCGCCGCCGCTGCGTGAGCGGCGAGCAGGCGACGACGATGATGCGATCAAAGCTGGCTTCGGCCTGCGTTTCAAACAGCAGCGGGATGTCCACCACAAACCAGCCGCCAGTGCGGCCAGTCTCCGCCGCGCGGGCGCTCCAGCGGGCGCGGATGGCTGGGTGCAGGATGCGCTCCAACTGCCGGCGTTTCGCTTCATCGTCAAAAACGAGCGCCCGCAATTTAACGCGGTCGGGATTGCCCGCGGCGTCGCAAACTGCCGTGTCAAAAGTCTCGACGACCGCCTGGCGGATCGCACGGTCATCGGCCAGCAGGTCATGCACGGCCTGGTCGGCATCAAACAACTCGGCTGGCAGATGGCGCAGCAGCAGGCCGGTGAACGACGACTTTCCGGTGGCAATGCCGCCGGTGACGCCGAGGACGGGCACAGCCCTTTATTTCGAAAACAGCGGCGGCTCGAAGGAACCGAGATCCGGCGGGGCCAGGGTCTCAATGACTTCCTCCTTCTCCTCATCAAACCGCACCGGATCGCCGTCGGGTTTCATCAGGCGGGCGGAGACAAAGATGACGAGGTTGCGCTTGAGGTGCTGATCCACGCTGGAGCGGAAGAGCCGGCCGATGATCGGGATGTCGCCGAGGATCGGCACCTTGTCCTCGACCTTCTGCACGTCCTCGCGCATGAGTCCGCCGAGGACCACGGTGTTGCCGTCATAGACGCTCACGCTGGTGGTGACCTTGCGCGTGCTGAAGATCGGCTGGTTGATGACGTTCGGTGTGATGACGTTGGTGACCGACTGGCCTAGGGCGTTCGTGGAACTGGTCTGGATGGGGCTGCCGTAGTTGATGAAACCCTCAAACTCGACGACCTGCGGCACGAGGTTGAGGTCGATGGTGTAATCGTCAGGGCCGATGACGGGCTCGACTTCGAGGGTGACACCGGTGTTGCGGACTTCAAAGGCAGTCGGCGTGGTGGGCGTCACGGGGAAGCTGCCCTGGCTGCCGCCGCCAGAGAGCAGACCAGTGAGGGGGCTGATGAAGCCACCGCCGCTGCTGTTGAAGCCGGCCCCGACGTTCTGCGGGATTTGCGGTGGGTCAAACTCGGTCGGGTATTTGAATTCACGGATGACCTCAATGACTGCACGCTGGCCGCTCTTGGTGGTGACGCGGGGCGCGGAGAGGAGATCGACACCCTTGCGCTGGTTGAGCGCCCGGATCACGAGCTGAAACTGCGGATCGGTGAACGGACCGGCGAGCGCCCCGATGGCAGGCGCGAGCACGCTGGAGCCCGTCGCCCCGAAGAGCAGGGCGTCAATGGCATTGGCACTAATGGCCAACTGGCCCGAGCGGTTTCCGGCCGTGAGGGGGGCACCGCCGACCGGCGTGCCGCCGGGGACGACAAACGGAAAGTCGCCCGCTTTGGTCGTGGGCGAGGTTCCGGAGGTGCCGCCGCCGAAGAAGACGTTCTTGGTTGCCGGGGCATTGGCTTGCCCGAGGAGCCAGTCAAAGCTCAGTTCCTTGAGGTTGCTCTGGGAAATTTCGACAAACTTCGCCTCGATTTCGACCTGCTTTTGCACGCTGACGGATCCCGAGTTGATGATCGTATCGATCAAGTCGAGTTGATCCTGAGTGTTGCGGACGATCAGGCGGCTGCTGCTGACGATGTAAATCGCCGAGGCGGTGCCGCTGAACTGCACGCCGTTGGAAATGAGCCAGTTTTTGGCCGATTCACGGTCAGCGATGCCCGAGCCGCCCTTCGTGGCATCGGCAGCCCCCGCACCCTTGGCTGCGCCAAAGGCGGGTGCGGCCCCAAGACCGCCTCCACCTTCGGGAGTCGCACCGCGCGGAATCAAGTCCGGGCGCACCTTCCATTCCTTGGTGATAACGACTTCGGTATTCACGTTCTGCGGCACGACCGAAACGGCATACGGCTCGACCTTGAATTTCAGGTTCGCCAGACCGGTCACGTACTTCAGAGCTTCGATCATCGGGATGTTCGAGAGCGAAACCGTGATCCGGGCGTCGGCTGGACTGCCAAGAGCCACGGACGGTGCGGCTGCCGCCGGGGCCGGCGTAGCGTCCAAGCCAGGAATGGCGCTCGGTGCCGGAGCCGCCGTCGCATCCGGGACTCCGACGCTCGTGCCTCCTTCCAGCTTGAGCACGATATTGACGCCAGTCTTCGGATCGTCGAGATCGAGTTCCACGCTCTTGCGCTTCAAATAGTCCACTGCTTCGCGAATGGTCGCCTCTTTGAATTCGAGCTTCGGAATGATGGTTCTCTCCAGCTTGCGCTGAATTTTGGCGATATTGCCGGGGTCTTTGGACGGCTCAATAATGACGCCGAGCGAAGGATCGACATTGAAACGGCGCACCGGCACCGCCCACGCTTTGTCGGTCTGCTCAATGGCATTGGCGCGGGCGTGGTTGTAGGCGACCACGTCAAATTCGCTCTTCGCGCGGGCGATTTTTTCCTCCATGGCGCGCGCGGCCTTGTTGTAGTGATCGATGTTGAGAATCTGCTCGCAGCGCTTGAGGGCGAAGTCGAAACGACCGGTGTCGTAAAAGCCCTGGGCCTCGATGAAGAGCTGCTTGACCTTCTCGACGTTGCCGCGGAACTGCGGCCCGATGGTGCGGTTGTAATACGTCGGGTCTTCGAGATGGGCGAGGATGAGGATGGCTTCGCGGCAGCGCGGATTGTAGCGCTCGTCGGTGACGATACGGAGGGTGTTCTCCGCGTCGGCGTAGCGGCCTTCGGTGATGCGCTGTTCAGCCAGCTTGCAGCTCGCGTTGCAAAAACCCTGAAGCGCCTGGGCGTAGGCCGCGCGGGTGAGATAGGCGTTCGGGATGAAGTCGCACGCCTGTTTGTAGAAAGCGGTGGCCTTTTCGTAGTCCCGGATTCTCATCGCCCGGTCGCCGTTTTCGAGGGACTGGATGCCGCGGGCTTCATATTCGTGGCGATGGGCGAGTTCGCGCTCCGCGGCGCTCTGCGCGCCACCGGCGGCGAAGGCCACGGTCGGCGTGATGAGCAGCGAGACGACCAGCAGCGAGGAGATGGTGGTGGCGAGTGGGGGTTTGGTCATGGGTGCGGTTGGGTATGGTTGGGAGTGATCGGCTAAAAATGATGGCGGCCTGCGAACGAACGCAGCTTGGCAGCTCTGGGGTTGGACGGGTGCAAGGGCGCTTATTTTCTGTCCCGGGGATCCCGGAGAATTTCGACCTTGGTGCCGTCGGGAAGCTGTATTAGGGCTTTCTCCTCGCCGCTGTCAACGAGTTTGTTCTTTTGCGTGGCATCTGCCGGCTTCAGGACAAATTCGCCGAGCTTTTTGACGGTGAATTCGATCGGCGGGTTCGGCCACTTGTAAACAAACTTGATGAAGTAATCCGGCGAGTCAGTGACACGGTTGAGCACGAGGACGACGGTGACATCGGTTTCGGCGTTGTAGAGCGTCAGTTCGGAGACATCTTCCTGCTCTTCGGTCTTGGGGTTGAGTTGGCTCTTGATTTCAAATTTCTTGAGTTGGAAATTCGTCCGCGAAACTTTTTCGCCGATCTTGAGAAACTCGCTCGGCTGCCGGAGGTCGATGGTGTTGATCTGGAACTCAAAGGCTTCCGGCTTGTCCTTTTTCGGGTCGCCATTGTAGGCGTTGAAGAGCAGGCGGAACGGCACTTTGATGAACTGCCGGATGAACAGTTTGGAGTAGTAGGGCGGGTGCGAATCCTTGTTGTTTGGGTCGGTGCCCGCGCGCCATTCGTCTTCGTTGTTAAAGCCGTCCTTGTCGGGATCCTGCTGCGGAGTGGCTTGATCCAAGAGGGGCAGGTGGTTGCTCATGAACCACATGTTGGGGATCTTTTTCCCGGTCAGGGAGTCCGTGTGGATGGCTCCGGCGGCCGGTTTCATCGGAAGGTTTCCCTCCCCGATGACATAGGGATCGGAAACGAAGAGGGAGCCGCGCTTTTTGGGAGCAGTGGGCGGGTTGTCCTGCGAGTCGGCCTCGGCCCATTGCGGTGGATGTACGAGCGCGTCTTTCGCCTTGTCGACGGCATCCAGCGGAACTTGCGGCACATTGTCGTGCGGGATGGCGGTGGCAGTGGCGTTGGCAAAGGTGCTGCCAAAACCCTGGGCGCGCAGGATGAGCATCACGGACAGGGCCAGCAGGGCGAGCGCGAGGAGGGCGAGCGCGAACTGGTCGTAATGTTTCTTGATCCAGTCCATAGGTTATTTCGCGGGGGTGGAGGTGGGTTCGGCGAAATCGACGATTTCGATCTGCAGCGTCACTTCGACTTGTTCTTCGCCGACGATGTAGCCCGCGATGGGCCCGGGTGCAGGGGCAGGCGGTGCGGGCGTGAGCGGGCTATTTGGCGTGGGTGACGGAGATGGTGACGGCGGAGCGGCATTGACCACTTTCGGCGGACCTTTGTCGTTCTGATTCTTCACCAAGATGGTGCGCACAATGTAAAACTGCGGAGCTTTCGGACTGATGAGGGTGTTCAGGAAAGTCGCCAAGGCGCTTTGCTGGCATTGCAGCACAAGGTCAACCGAGTGGCTGTTGACCAGTGCCTTGCCTTTTTTGTCCGCCTTGTCGCCGCTGCGCGCTTTGCCGCCTTCCTCTGGCAAGGGGTCGCGTTTGATGGATTTGACCTCAGTTACTTTGCTTTCGATTAACTGCATGAACAGCCACTCGATGGCTTTGAGTTCGTGGCCGAGCGGGGTGGCGGCGTCTCTCTCCGGCGGGCGGGTTTCATAGACATCGAAGCCGAGGAAAAACTTGTCGGGCAGCTTGGGCGAGCCCGAGGCTTTTTCCACGACGGTGGTTTTCGTCGCCTTGAGCTTGTCCTGAAACTGCGTGGGCTCCATCGGCTCGTGCGGGAAGGCTTTCGCGGCGAGCGAGCTTTGGAAGGCGGCGATGGTTTTGACCGCTTCGTCTTTTTGCGCGCCGAGTGCGGCGAGGTTTTTCTGACTCGGCGAAACCGGCAGATTTTGCAGGCGGCCGAGTTCGGTGGCGAGGGTGTTGTAACGGGCCGTGGCGTCGTCGTAGTTGCCCATCGCGCTGAACAGAAAATACCCTAGCCCGCCGAGGCCTAAGAGCATGACGGCGAAAAATCCGGTGAGGAACTTGTTCTCTTTGATCCAGTTCATTTGCGGCTGGTGGGGAGGCTGATCGGGTTTTTCAAAATGAGCGGGATGGCGAATTCGTAGGCCCACTCGGATGGGTTTTCGGAGGCGCGAAGGTAGCCTTGTTTCGGCTCATCCACGGCTTCGTAAAGAGGTGAATCCTTGAGTTTTTTGACGAAATCATCGACGACAGTCGCCGGCTCGGGTCGGTCATTAAAGAGCCACAGCCCTTTGAGCATGAGCACCGGCCCGGTGATGGCGTTCTTTTTCTCTTTGCCGCCCGGCTGGCCGGCGTCGGCGGCCTCGGGTTTCACTGCGGGGTTTTTCACCTCAAAGGAGGTGACCCAGACGAGGTCTTTCGGCAGCCGGGTATTGATGTCCTCGATCACTTTCACCCAGTAGCCGCGGTCTTCCACAGCGGTGAGCAGCGGGGCGGCGGTGTCCTGCTGGGCTTTGATTTCGTTCCGCGCGGCGGTCATGCGGCTTTCGAAGCCCTTGAGCGTGGTGACCTTTGGCTCCAACCCGTCGCTGACCTGATTGGTGACGGCGGCGGCGCGGGTGTAGTAGAGCCCCCAGGCGGTGAGGGCGAGCAGGGTGCAGACGCCGGCGAGGAGGATGTAGGGCCGGCGCTCGGCGAGCTGGTGCCGCTTGACCACGCGCACGGGGCGCAGGTTCAGTTCCATCGGGCAGTTGCTGGTGCCGCGCAGGGCGAGGCCCACCAGTTCGCCCATGCGATGGGCGTTGCGGCCGATTTCATCGAGGTTCAGGCTGCTGCCGACGGTGACGTTGCGCAGGGGGTTGAAGAACTCGACGGGGAGCTGGAATTTCTCGTGAAAGAACTCGCGCATGTAGGGCAGGGTGACGCTGCCGCCGGCGAGAAAGATGCGCTGGGGCGGGGTGCCGCTTTGCTGCGAACGGTAGAAGCCGATGGAGCGCGCGATTTCCGCGTGCAGGCGGGTCATTGAGTTGCGGATCATCTTCGAGACGCGGGCGACCTCCGGGTCTTCCGGCTCGGCGTAGGCTCCGCCGAGGCTCACGAAACCGTCGCGTTTTTTCCGCTCCTCGGAGGCGCCAAAAGGCTCGTTGAAATCGCGGGCGATGGCCTGGGTGATGGCCGCGCCGCCGTTGGGGATCGAGCGGCTGAAGACCTTGTTGGGCTCGATGAAGATGAGGTTCGTGGTGCGCGCGCCGATGTCGATGATGAGCGAGCAGCCGTCCACGTCCGCGTAGTTGTAGCGGTAGGCGTTGTAGAGCGCCATGGGGGCCACATCGACGAGGGTGGTCAGGAGGTTGGCGTCCTCGACGGCGGTGTTGATGTCGTCGAGCAGGTCGGATTTCACCGCGACGATGACGACCTCGACCTGCGCGGGATCGCCGCTATCGACGAGCTGGTAGTCCCAGACGACTTCGTCAATGGGGTAGGGGACGTTTTGCTGGGCCTCAAAGGTGACGATCTGATCGACCTGCTCCTCGCCGACGGAGGGCAGCTTGACGAAGCGCGTGAAGACGGACTGGGCGGAGACGGCGTAGTTGACCTTCGCCTTTTTCAAGCCCGCGCCCTGCACCATCTCGTCGAGCACGAGCTTGGTCTGGGCGAGGCGGGTCGAGTCGGCGGCGGGATCGGCGAGCAGTTCGCGCGTCTGGTGCGACGCGAGGACGAGGCCGCCGTTCTGGCCAGTCTTGAATTCGGCGAGCCCGACGGTCTGGTTGCCCAGGCTCAGGCTGAGGATGCGAGTGGGTTTGGCGGCCATGAAAGCGTCAGTCGCTTACTTCGAGGTGCGGATCGCTTCGTAACGGTCGAAATAGAGCGGCGCGAAAGGCGTCTCCATTTTGTTCAAAACCATGCCGGGGAAGTGCGGAAGGTTGGGGATGGCGACGTTCTTGACGGCTGCCAGATCCAGGGTCTGCCCCTGCTTCGTGGCGGTGACCCAGACGTTCTGCACGTTCGAGGCGGTAACGACCTTGCCACCGGTCAGCTTTTCGAGCGTGCGCGGGGAGATATACATCACCGAATAGTGTTCGCGGCCCTTCGGGATGTTCACATGGGTGACCTCGCCATCGAGCAGCTTGTTTTCAAACATAATGGTGTATTTCAGCGTGATCTCGTCGATCTCCTCGGCTTTGGTCTCAAACTCCACTTCAATCTCCAGCCATTCGCCGATCTTCGACCGTTTCTCCGGGCCCGATTTGATGGTGAAATCCGGCGTCTTCACGATCTCCGGCTTGACCTTGCCGAGCTTGATCGCGCCGGGGCCGATGGGCACCTGGGCGGAGGCGTGGAGGGCAAAGCCGAGGACGATGCAGGCGGTGATGGGGAGGATTTTCATGGACGGAATTTTCTTAGGATTTTTCGGGGCGGTGGGGACGGGCGTTCTTGTTGTTGATTTGTCCGGGGTTGGGAAGAAAAAAACGCGAAAGGCGGCGAATCCTTATTTCATGCGGGTTCGGAAGTAATCAATCGTTTTCCGAATTCCCTCGTCGAAATCCACTTTCGGCTCCCAGCCGAGCACGGTTTTAGCCCGCGTGATGTCGGGCTGCCGCACTTTCGGATCATCGACCGGCAGCGGGTGAAATTCCATTTTCGCCGTGGTGCCGGTGATGCGGATGATCTCCTCGGCGAACTGTTTGATGGTCATCTCACGCGGGTTGCCGATGTTCACAGGCTCGTGGAAAGCGGACTGCGAGAGTTTGAAAATGCCGTCGATCAAATCGGAGCAAAAGCAGAACGAGCGCGTCTGCGAGCCGTCGCCGAAAATCGTCAGCGGCTCGTTCGTGAGTGCCTGGCCGATGAAAGCGGGCACCACGCGTCCGTCGCGCAGACGCATGCGCGGGCCGTAGGTGTTGAAGATGCGGACGATGTGCGTGTTGACGTGGTGGTAGCGGTGGTAGGCCATGGTCATGGCCTCGGCGAAACGCTTGGCCTCGTCGTACACGCCGCGCGGCCCGATGGGGTTCACATTGCCCCAGTAGTCCTCGCGCTGCGGATGCACGAGCGGATCGCCGTAGCACTCGCTGGTGCTCGCGAGCAGGAACGCGGCCCTTTTGTCCTTCGCCAAACCGAGGGCGTTGTGCGTGCCGAGCGAGCCGACTTTCAGCGTCGGGATCGGGTGTTCGAGGTAATCGATCGGCGAGGCCGGCGAGGCGAAGTGGAAAATGAAATCCACGTCGTCCGGCAGGAAGATGAAAGTGGAAACGTCGTGCTTGATGAAGCGGTAGTTTTCGTTCCCCGCGAGGTGCTCGATGTTCGCCGTCGAGCCGGTGAGAAAATTGTCGATGGCGATGACGCGGTGGCCTTCCGCGAGCAGTCGGTCGGTGAGATGCGAACCAAGAAAACCCGCGCCGCCGGTGACGACGGAGATGGGCGAGGAGGTCGTGCGTTTGAACATGGGCGCGGAAGGTGAACGTGCCGCCGCCGCTTGTCCAATCCTACGCTACGTGAAATCGCAAATCGTCGCGACGTGCGCCGCCGAGCCGTCGCGCAACCAGCCGTCGAGCTGCGCCTGTTCCTTGAGCTGCTGCCCGCGCCGCCGCGGGACGACGAGAAACTGGCTGGTGATTTCCGGCAGCGCTGAGAGATCGCCCCACAGTTTTTCAAACTGCGCGACGGGAAAGATGTCCTCCTGCCCGTGGCCCCAGCGCTTTTTCACGTCC
>JANXWQ010000200.1 GCA_025351065.1 Chthoniobacter sp.
CACTTCATATACCACACTACTACTTGGGGAGAATGGCGAGACCGGAGGGATTCGAACCCTCATCCTCGCTCTTCAAGATCTTATTAAACCCCGAGGCTTAGCGCGCACGATCCGTCATGCTACGGTCTCAAAAAACAGGGTCGGGAATTCCGAGTTCCCGGCCCTTTCTCTATGGGTTGATTCTTGCAGGTTTTAAGTCTGAGTCGAGGAATAAAACGTCAAGATCGCCCTTTCGGCTGGCTCGGAGACAAGTAAATGGATGATGCCCGCCCGCTCGCCAGGGTCGGCAGTCCGGCTGCTGACCTTTGCGCCTTTGCGTGAGAGGCTGCCGAGACGTCTGCCGCCACTTTTTCCACATTTACGGCCTCGTTCCCAAGGTCACTGTGGGCGCGATAGCAAAAATTCGGCTATTGGCCAGAGCTCGGCGTGATGTGGAGCAAATTTGCCGCGCGCACCGAGATGATGAGTGGAAGGTCAGTAGAATCGGGAAGCGTACCGGCGGCCTGCATCTGCGCATACACCTCTGTCCATTTTTTGGAGAGCGCGGAGTTCGCATCTTTCAGGTCGGGATATAGTAGCCGAGCTCGTGCTTTACTTTCCTGAATCGCGGCTTTGGTAGCGGCATCTACCTCGGAGGCGGGTTGAGCGTTTTTTGTTGATGCGTTTTGCTCATCAATAGCTGCATTGATCGCCTCGACTAGCGCGGCACGTCGCCTATCAAATTCGACAGCCGCAATTGCTGTCGCAAACTGGCTGCGCACCGACGGGTTTCTCAACTGAGTCGGATCCACATGATTTTTGTCGATGAAATCGAAACCGCCCGCTTCAGGGATTTTATTGATCATCCGCGCCGCGACCACTGGACTGATTGTGCCACCGTAAAATCCAACCTCCAAGCGATCAAGCGCAGTGGACTGAGGTATCGGTGAAGGCGATGCCGGAACTGTCCTGTCATCCGCGTCCGGGACGCTGCGCGACCCGTGCGGATGCACTGTTGCGACGCTCGGAGGAGCGGGAGCCGGTGGGTTGATTGGAACGACGGTAACGGTTTTTCCAGTCGAGTTGTTGTAGTAAGTCTGCGCCACGGCAACCGAGGTGGCGAGCAGCCCGGCTACTACGAGGAGCCATATGTTAAACCTGCATACCTCTCCTCTTGGCCACAACTCCATTATTAGAGCCGATGCATTCCATGATCGATTGGATGCTTTCATATTCAAAAACTACCCTTCAGACCGAATCGGACGCAACCGAAATCATAACCGTCTTCTTGGCACGCCGACCGCATTTCATCTGGCGGCCCGCGGTTTCCAAGGAAACGTCAACGTTCGCTCTTGTTCCCAAAGTTTCGCTCTCGTTCCCAAAGTTCAGCGAAGCGCTTTGGGAACGCACGCGCCGCTTTGAAACTCCGTTTCCCGCCTGACACACCCTCGCCCCGCCCGCACTCGCCGCCGTCGCCTGAGCCGCGTCGCCGTTTGAGCCGAAGGCTTTTGGACTGCGGCGATCTACGCCGCGCCGAACTGCAACTCCGCCAGCCGCCGGTAGGTCCCGCTCGGCGCGGCGATGAGTTCCGCATGCGTGCCGGTCTCGGTGATGATGCCGTTCTCCAAAACGCAAATCCGGTCGCACTGCCGCACCGTCGCGAGCCGATGGGCGATGATGAACGCCGTGCGCCCCGCGAGCAGCGTGGCGAGCGCCGCCTGGATGAGCGCCTCGCTCTCGCTGTCGAGCGAGCTGGTGGCCTCGTCCAAAATCAAAATCGCCGGATCGCGCAGCAGCGCGCGGGCGATGGCGAGGCGCTGGCGCTGCCCGCCGCTCAGCTTTACCCCGCGCTCGCCCACCAGCGTCTCGTAGCCCTCGGGAAAGCGCGCGATGAACTCGCTGCAATGCGCGCGCTCGGCAGCGGCGATGACATCCGCCTCACTCGCGCCAGGCCGGCCGTAGGCGATGTTTTCGCGGATGCTCCCGCCGAATAGCAGCACCTCCTGCGGCACGATCGCCATGTTCCCGCGCACCACTTTGAGCGGCAGTTCGCGCGCGTTTTTTCCGTCGAGCAAAAGCGCGCCGCCGTCCGGCTCGTAGAAGCGCAGCAGCAGCGCGGTGAGCGTGCTTTTGCCCGCGCCGCTCGGCCCGACGAGCGCGACCTTTTCCCCCGCCCGCACCTCCAGCGAAACCCCGCGCAGCACCGGCAGCTCAGGCCGCGACGGGTAGCGGAAATGCACGCCGTCAAAACGCACCGCGCCGGAGAGGCGTGGCGCGATCTCCGATCTTCCATCTTCGATCTCCGCGCCCCGCGCCTCCCCCGGCTCGCGCAAAAGCTCACGCACCCGCTGCGTGGCGCCGAGGGTTTTTTGCACGGAGCTGATGATCTCGGGCACCGCGGAAACGCCGCCGCCGATGAACATGGTGAAGAGCATGAACATGGTCAGGTCGCCGTGGCTCATCGCGCCGCTTTGCAGGAGTTTCCCGCCGTACCACAGCACGAGCACGATCGCGCCGAAGATGCCGAAAATGATGAACGCCACGAGCGCTGCGCGGTAGCGCGCCGCGCGCAGAATGACCGCGAGATAGCCGCCCAGCCCGGCGGCGTAGCGGCGCTGCTCGTAGGCTTCGTTGCCAAAGGCTTTGACGTTGGCGATGCCGGTCAGCGTCTCCTCCACGACCGTCGCCGTCTCCGCGAGCCGGTCCTGCGCGGTGCGCGAAAAGCGGCGCACTTTCCGCCCGGAGATGACGGCGGCGAGCATCAACACCGGAACCGTGGCGAGCATCACGCCGGAGAGCCGCAGCGACGTGACGGCGATGGCGACGAGCCCGACCGCGAGGAGCATCGACTGCCGGATGGCCTGCGCGACGGTGAAAGTGAGCGTCTCTTGGATTTGCGCGAGGTCGCTGGAAAGGCGGCTTGAAAGTTCACCCACGCGATGGTCGCCGAAGAACGCCATCGGCTGCGCAATGAGCCGCGCGTAGAGCGCGCGCCGGAGATCAACCACGGCGCTTTCGCCGACGGTGTTGAAAGCGAGCGACGAGAAAAAAGTGAGCACGGCCTGCACGGCGAGAGAGCCGATGAGGAGCTGCGCCGTGGCATTGAGCCCCGGCTGCCACGCGCCGGGCGGGATGGGTTTCAAGGACGGGATCGCGGCGTCGAGCAGATGCTTCACGAAAAACGGAAACATCGCGCCGAAGCTCATGCTGACGAATGACGCCGCCATCGCGAAAACAAAGCCCCGCCGGTACGGGCGGACGTAGGTGAAAAGGTGGGCGAGGTCGCGGAGCGATTCGTTCTTGGGTGCGGGTGCAGGCATAGCGGGCGACTTTCCTACGCGCGCGCCCCAGAGTTGCACGCGGGTTTTTTTTCGGGCGGCCCGGACGAGGCGCGGTTTGTTTTTTAACGCAGAGACGCAGAGGCGCAGAGAGCGCAGAGGACGAAACGAAATGTGGTCAAAATCTCTGCCTCCTCTGCGTCTCTGCGTCTCTGCGTTAAAAAACAAACCCGCCACCAGCCGCTCCTACGCCACCCTCTTGGGCACGCGCGGCACTTTCGCCACGCCGGACTCGGACTGGTCGGCGAGGCTCATATCGATCTCGTAGCGCGCCGCGGAGATGCAGCCGCCGAGGATGATGATGGAGCCCGTGAGATAGATCCACAGCAGCAGCGCGATCACGCTGCCAAAGGTGCCGTAGAGCGCGTTGAAATTCCCGATGTTGCGCGTGTAGAGCACGAACAGCCGCTGGAGCATTTCCAGCGCGACGGTGACAAAAACGGCGGCGCTCCAGACCTCCGCAAACCGCGTCCGGCGGCGCGGGGCGAACTTGAAAAACAAACTCATGCCGATGAACACCACGAGCACCGGGCTGAGCAGTTTGGCAAACTCGAAGACGTACGAGAGGGCCGTGAAATCGAGCCCGACCTTGCGCGAGTTCGACCAGTAGAATTCCTCGATCTGCTTCAGCACCAGCGGCGTAAGGATGCCGAGAAACAGCACGCTGGTCAGAATGCCCAGCATGCCGAGATTTTTGATCGGCAGCCACCACCACGAGTATTCCTTCGTGCCCCAGGCCCGGTTCACGCCGCGCACCAGCGCCTGGAAAAACCGCAGCGAGGTCCACGCCAGCACGGCAAAGGCGATGACGCCCGCGCTTTTCCGCGACTTCACCACGCCGTCGATCGTGGTGAGGATGACCTTGGCGTGCTGCTCCTCCAGGGGGATTTGCAGGCTGACAAAACTGATCACTTTCTCCGCCACCTCGCCCTTTGGCCCGAGAAAGGTGGAGCCAATGGTGATGAGCAGCAGGATCAGCGGAAACATGGCGAAGAACGCGTAATAGGCGAACGACGCCGCGCGCTGCTCGCCGTCCGTCTCGTCGAACTTCTGCGCCGCCCGCCACGCGATTGCTCCCACCCGCCACGCGTGGCGGAGCAGTCGGGAGCCGGCGCGGCGGGCAAAGCGTTCGGGTGCGGTCATCGCGCGGACTTTAGCGGGGAAGTTTCCGCACAGGCAACCTCGCGGCGTCTTGCATGCGATAGAGCCACAGCTAGCCTATGCCGCCCATGCCGGAGCCCACGACTGCCCCAGCGCTCACACCGCCGAAATCCAAGCCGAAACGCGGCTGGTTCCGTCGCGCCCTGCGCTGGCTGCTCGTGCTTGGGTTCATCGCCGCTGTTTTTCATCGCCCGCTCATCCTCGGCGGCGCGCGCCTGGCGCTCATCGCCGTGGCCGCGCGCATGCACTTGAAAGTGGACCTTCATCTCAGCGGCAACGTCTTCACCAATCTCACCGTCGCCGGCATCCGCGCCGATCCGGTGGGCGATTTTCCGAATCCCATCCACCGGCTCGCCATCGACCGCGTCCGGCTCGACTACAGCATCCCGCGGCTGGTGAAGCACGGCATCGGCGAATTCCTGGGCAGCTACGAGATCACGAATGCCGACCTCCAGATCGACGCGCTGCCGGACAAAAAGGACGAGAAAAAATCCGCCGTGCGCAAAGAGCGGCAGAGCATCGGCGCGCTGCTCAACACCATCCTCGGCCAGCCCGCGCTCTACTCGGACCGGGTGAAAATCGAGAACTTCAACCTCACGGTGCGCGCGGAAAAAAACGTCACCGTCATTCGCGGCTTTCATCTGCTCCTTGATCCGCAGCAGCCCGGCGCGCTGCGTGTGGCGCGTTTGGAAATTCCCGGCGTGCCGCTGTGGGAAAACCTCGCTGCCGAGACCAGCTATGAGGCGCGGAACTTCTACATCCGCCACCTCCAACTCACGCCCGAGCTGAGCCTCGACGAGATGAATTTCGACGCCTCCCAGCGCGCGCAGAACAAAGGCAGCATCCAGTTCAAACTCCACGCCTTTGGCGGCACCGCCGCGCTCAAGCTCGAAGGCAGCCAGCTCGACAAAAAGGGCGAAAACCTTGCCAAGAGCTACGACACCGCGCTGACCATCGAGGCCGCGGGCGTGTCCATCGACCGCACCCTCGCCTACTTCCACATGCCGAAGCTGCCCGTGGAATTCGGCACGCTCACGCGGCTCGCGCTGCGCTTCACCGGCGAGCCGGAAAAGCCGCGCACCTGGGACGGCGAGATCGGCGTGCGCGTCGCGGCGATGGCGTTCGACCGGCTGAAAATTGAGGGCGCGGATCTCGCCGCGGTTTTCAAAAACGGCCGCGCCGAGGTGCGCGGCGTGAACGTGGCCGTCGGCCAAAACACCGTCGCGCTCACCGCGCAGATCGCGCTCCCGGAGTCGGTGAACGACTTCGCCCAAAGCGACCTCGACGCCACGCTCCGGCTCGACGCCCCCGACCTCCCCGCGCTCACCACCATGCTCGCCGAGCCGCTCAGCGGCAGCCTCTCTGGCGGCGGCCCCGTCACGCTGCGCGGCGGCGTGGCCAGCGCCGACCTCGCGCTCGACGCGGCGAAACTCGCGTTCGGAAAATTTTCCGTCGCCGCCGCGAAGCTGGCCGTCAAAGCCAGCAAGCGCATCGACCAGCCCGGCCTCGCGCCTTTTGAAGCAATGGACAGCGACGTGTCCGCCGACCTCACCGACCTGCGCGCCGACACCTTCGCCCTCGATGCCGCGAAGCTCCACGTCACCAGCCGCAACGCCCTCGTCACCCTCCACGCCCTCGACGTGCGCCGCGCGGAAAACTCCGTCACCGCGCACGGCACCTGGCAGGTGCCGCGCGATTTCAAAGACGCCGCCACCGCGCCGACCGACGGCGAGTTTACCATCAAGGTGCCGAAGCTCGCGGACTTCGGCATCGCCGCGAATGGCCAGACGCTCAGCGGCCATCTCGACGGCAGCGGCACGCTGAAGCTGGTGGACAAAGCGCTGGCCGGCGGCGTGACGCTCGACGGCGGCGACTTCCTGCTCGGCGAGTTCAAGGCGCAAAGCTTCACGGCAAAAATCACCGTCGCGGATAACACGGCGACGGTTGAAAAATTCGCGCTCAAACTCGCCGGCACCGACCAGCTCACCGCCACAGGCAAAGCGGGCATGCAAGCGCCTTTCCCCTACGAAGCCGCGACCGTGCTCGACATCAAAAATCTCGCCGCGCTCCAGCCGCTGCTCGCCGTTTTCGACGTGAAGCAACCACCCGCCGGCTCACTCCATCTGGAGTGGAACGGCAAGGGCGAGGACGTGAAAAAAGATGCGCCGCTGGTGCAGACCGGCACGCTGGCCGTGGCCCTGGAGAAAGGCCGCTTCGACAAAACCGACCTCAGCGAAGTGAAGCTCGCCGGCCTCTACGGGCCGGGCTTCGCGCAGTCCACCGAACTCCACGTCCTCAGCGGCCCCACGGATTTCACCGGCGTGCTCGAGCTGAAAGAAGGCAAGCTGCGCCTCCACGACCTCAATCTCGTGCAGTCAAAACTCACCGTGCTCACCGGCTACCTCATCCTGCCCATCGACCTCGATCATCCGCAGGAGCTCATCCCGCTCGACGGCCGTCTCGCCGCCAATCTCAACGCCACGAAACTCGACCTCGAAAAACTTCTCACGAGCTTCGGGCAGAAGTCGCCCGTCGCCGGCAACATCACCGCCAATCTCGTCGCCGGCGGCACCCTGCTCGCGCCGCTCGGGCATCTGAAACTCAATGCCCGCGCGCTGAAATCGCCCGCCGTCGCGCTCGAACCCGCCGACCTCGACCTCGACCTCCATTATTCCAACAAGGAACTCACCCTCAACGCCGTCGCCAAGCAGCCGCAGCTCCAGCCGCTCACCATCAAGGGCCATGTCCCGCTCGACCTCGACGCCACCATCACCGGCAAAAAAATCGACCCCACGCTCCCGCTCGACCTGACGGTGCAGCTCCCCGCCTCCTCCCTCGCCGTGGTGCCCAAACTCGCGCCCGCCGTACGCCGCATCGAGGGCACCGCCGCCGTGGACGTGCGCGTGGCGGGCACTGTGGAAAAGCCGGTGCTCAGCGGCTCCGCGGCCATCGAGTTGAAAGGTGCGCGCATGGTGGACGAGAACATTCCCGCGCTCGGCGTCTTCCACGCGAAGCTCGGTTTTGCCGGCGACACGCTGACCTTAACGACCTTCGACGGTGAACTCGGCGGCGGCACTTTCAAACTCGGCGGCACGATCAAAGTGCCGAAGCTGACCGAGCCCGTCTTCGACCTGCACCTGCTCGCAAAGGAAGTCCTGCTCAAGCGCGACGACTCGATCACCATCCGCGCCGACAGCGATGTGAAAGTCGCCGGCCCGCTGCGCGCCGGCGTGGTGAGCGGAGCGCTTTTTCTCACGCAGAGCCGTTTTTTCAAGGAGATCGACATCCTGCCCATCGCGCTGCCCGGCAAAAAAGCGAAGCCCGCGCCACATGCTGTGCAGAACCACGACACCACCGTTTCCATCCCCGCTCTGGCCGAATGGAAATTCGACCTCGCGATCAAGACGCGCCCGAACGATTCCTTTCTCATCCGCGGCAACCTCGCCAACGGCGCGGCGGCGGTGGATCTCAAGTTCGCCGGCACCGGCCTCGAGCCGTACCTCGACGGCAGCATCCGCATCGAGTCCTTCAAGGCCAGCCTGCCCTTCAGCACGCTCAGCGTTTCGCGCGGCTTTGTGTATTTCAAAAAGGACGAGCCCTTCGCGCCCTCGCTCGATCTCCAGGCCGAGTCGCAGTTCCGCGACTACCTCGTACATGCCTACATCTACGGACGCGCCGCCGAGCCGCAGATTCAGCTCAGCAGCGAGCCGCCGCTGCCCTACGCCGACATCGTCTCGCTGCTCGCCACCGGCACCACCACCGGCGAACTCGGAAACAACGCCAACGCGCTCGCCAGCCGCGCCGCCATGCTCGCGGTGCAGCAGCTCTACCGGAAAGTTTTTCACCGCACCGCCGCGCCGCCGTCCGACGACAAAAAACCCGACGCCGCGAATTTCGCCGACCGCTTTCAAATCGAACTCGGCGCGCTCGACAACCGCACCGGCGGACAGGAGATCAACACGCGCTTTCGCATGACCGACAATCTCTACTTCCTCGGCGACATCGGCGTGGACGGGCGCTTCACCGGCAGCCTGAAATATCTCATCCGCTTCCGCTGATGCGCGCGCTTTCTCCAACTCCGATCCGCACGGCTTGCGGCACGCCGGATTTAACGCAGAGACGCCGAGACGCGGAGGTCGCGGAGAGGTTTTCCCAAAATCAAAAACCTCACCGTGACGCGTGCCGCCTCCACTTTGCCCCAGTCCCGCTGCGTCCTGTGCGCCTCTGCGTCGCTGCGTTAAAAAACAGGCCGTCTCCTGCACTGCGGTCGCTCGCAGTGATCGCCGGCCTCCTCGCCGCGCTCACTTTCACCCCGCTCCAGGCGGCGGATGAAAGTGTCTCCCGCGCGCTCGCGGGAGCGGACTTGCTCGCCGGAACGCTGCGCGACGCCGCGAACAACAAGCTCGATTTCTCCGGCAACAAAACTTTCACCGCCGACCAGCTCCGCGCGCCCATCGCCGAGCAAATCCGCGAGGTGCAGGAGAAAGGGCTCACGCCCGCGCGGGCTGATGACGCCGCGTATTACGTCGGCGCGTTTTACCGCAAGGCCGGCTTTTCGCAGGTCTCCGTGGAGTACGAAATCCGCGGCGGCCGGCTGCTCATCAAGATCGCCGAAGGCCCGCGCTCGCTGCTGCGCTCGGTCACGTTCGCCGGCAACACCGCGATCCCGACGGCCACGCTTTTCGACTACATGATCGGCGCGACGCCCGAGCGTCTCGCGAAGGAGCACGACCAGTTTCCCTACACCGCCGCGGAAGTCGGCGGCGGCGCGGACCGCGTGCGCGGGCTCTACCTTTCGGAAGGCTATCTCAACGTCGTCATCGACAGCACCGGCGTGCAGCTCGCGGAGAACGGCACGCGCGCCGACGTGACCATCCGCATCACCGAGGGCGTGCGCTACACCTTCGGCGAAATCAGCTTCGCGGGCGACACGCTCTTTCCCCGCGAGCAGCTCGTGAAGGCGCTCGGGCAGACGGTCTCCGGGCCGTTCTCGCCCGGCCAGGCCACCGCGATGCAGCGCAACCTCCAGTCCTTTTTCAAAGCGCACGGCTACTACCAGGCCGAGGTCGCGCTGGCCGCGGATCCTTTGACGGCGGTCGCCGGAAAGGTGCCGGTGCTTTTCACCATCCGCTCGTACGGGCTGTTCCATTTCGACGGCGCGACCGTGCGCAACGAAACCTCGAGGGCGCGGCTGCGCGACGACTTTCTGCCGAAGCGCTTCGCCCATTTGAAAGGCGCGGTCTATGACCCCGAGCGGCTCGACGAAACCTTTCGCGAGATGCTGCGCAGCGGCCTTTTTGAAAGCCTGCGCGTCACGCCCACGCCGCTCGGCGGCGATCTCGTCCGCCTCGATTTCACCTACGCGGAGGCCAAGGCGAAGGAACTCGGCTTCAACCTCGGCTTCAGCAGCTACGAGGGCGCGGTCGCGGGCTTCCGCATCGGCGACCGCGATCTTTTCGGGCGCGGGCGGCCGCTCAGTTTCGCCGCGCAGTACACGCAGCGCGGCATCAGCGGCGAACTGCTCTACGTCGATCCGTGGGTTTTCGATTCGCGTTTCGCCCTGCGCGTCCGCCTTTACTCCGAAGCGCGCCGCGAGGAGGGCTATACCAAAAACGCCATCGGTTTCCGCACCGACCTCAGTCGGAAACTCCTCCCGCATCTCGAACTCGGCGCTTTCGTCGAGGCGCAAAACGTCACCGTCACCGACCACACCATCGACCTCGCGCAGATCGGCCCGCTCAGCTACACGCTGCAAAGCGTGGGGCTCACGCAAAGCACCGACTTTCGCAACGACCCCGTGAACCCCGCGCGCGGCTTCATCCTCACCTCAGCGGTCGATTTCGCCACGCTCGACAACCAGCCCGCTTTCACCCGCGCCACCGCGCGCTTTTCCTACTACCGGCCGCTCGGCAAATGCCTGCTCGCCCTCGGCGCGCGCGGCGGCTACATCGCGCCGCTCATCGACGACCTGCCCATCGGCGTGCGCTTTTTCAACGGCGGCGGCACCACCGTCCGCAGCTTCGCCGAGCGCGAACTCGGCGCGCGCGACGCGCAGGGCCACCCGCTCGGCGGCGACCTTTTCACCGTCTTCAACGCCGAACTGACCTTCCCGCTTTACGGCGAGCTCCAGGGCGCGGTTTTCACCGACGCCGGCAGCTTGAAAAACCGCAATGTCCCCGGCTCCGGCGACCTCCGCTACGGCATCGGCGCGGGCCTGCGCTATAAGCTCCCCATCGGCCCCCTGCGCCTCGACTACGGCGTGAATCCCACGCGCCGTGACCACGAGGATTTCGGCGCGTTTCACTTCTCCTTCGGCTTCGCGTTTTAGCGCGCGCGTCCGGCCATTGCCCGTCGCGCTAGGTGTACTTCATCACTTCCTCGATGGTCGTCTCGCCATTGAAGATGCTGCGCAGGCCGTCCTGCCGCAGGGTGGTCATGCCGAGCTCGATGGCCTTCTGTTTGAGAACGACGGACGGGGCGCGCTTGTTGATGAGTTCGCGGATCGGGTCAGTGAGGTCGAGCAGCTCGTAGATGCCTTTGCGGCCTTTGTAGCCGGTGTGGTTGCAGGTCTCGCAGCCTTTGCCGTAATAGAACTCCTTGTCGCCAATCTCGTGGGCGGAAAGACCGAGCTGGGTAAGCGCGGCTTCGTTGGGCTCGTAGGCGGTTTTGCAGTTGGGGCAGATTTTGCGGATGAGCCGCTGGCCGAGCACGCCTTCGAGCGAGGACGAAATCATGAAGGGCTCGACGCCCATGTCGATGAGGCGGGTGACGGCGCCGGGCGCGTCGTTCGTGTGCAGCGTGGTGAAAACCAAGTGCCCGGTGAGCGAGGCCTGGATGGCGATCTGCGCGGTCTCCACGTCGCGCGTTTCTCCCACCATGATGCGGTCGGGATCCTGACGGAGAAACGCGCGGAGGGTGCGGGCAAAGGTGAGGCCGATCTTTTCGT
>JANXWQ010000206.1 GCA_025351065.1 Chthoniobacter sp.
ATCGACGTGGCCCATGAAAGTGACGATTGGGGCGCGATGATGCAGCTCGTCGGCCTTGGGTTTGACGGGTTCCTTCGGCTTGAGATCGACGACCGCCGGCTTGTGGACGCCGCCGCCGACCTTGCGCGTTTCCTTTTCAAAAACGAAACCGTGCTTCGTGCAGACCTTGCCCGCGATCTCGGCTTCGATGGTCTGGTTGATCGAGGCGAAAATGTTCATCTCCATCAGGTCGCCGATGATTTTGAAGGGCGGGATGCCCATCGCGGTGGCGAGATCCTTGACGGTGAAGGGCGGCTTGAGGTGGATGACTTTTTCGTCGCTCGGCACGGCGGCGGGTGTGTCCTCTGGGGCAGTAGTGGCGACTTCGGCGGGCGCGGTCGGGGCGGGTGCTTTCGGCGCAGGTGTCTTGGGCGCTTCCGGTTCGAGGATGCGCGAAATCGGGATGTGCGCGAAAGGCTTGTTTTCCAGCGGCACCGCCGGGCGGGCACGGCGCGCGGGTTTTGCGTCGATCAGCGAGACGGTGGCCTGCGGCGCTTTTTTTTCCGCGGGTTCGGGCGCGGGTGCGGCCTTGGGTTTGTCAGCCGCGGGTTTCGCGGTGCCGCGGGGGGGGGCGGTCGTCTTGGGCGCAGCGGAAGCCTTGCCCTTCGACTTGGCATCGTCGGGCTTCTTGGCGCTGGTTTTGGTGGTCGTCTTGGTTGGCATCAAAAGTTTTTTGGCATCCGCGTTTCATGGCTACTTCGTGGCAGCCGGGCTCTTCTCAAATTCCTGCCGCGCCGCCTCGTGGATGGCGGTGGCCTCGGCGAGGTCGATCCCGAGCACGTCGGCGATGTCCTGCGGGGCGCTGCCGGTGGCGATGGTCTCGACGCTGTTCATGCCGACGCCGACGAGCTTGGCCGCGACTTCCGGCGACACTTTCAAGGCATCCGCGAAAGTCTGCGCCGCGAGTTCCTTTTTGCCGACAAAAATGGTCTCGGCGGTTTTGTCCTCCTCGATGTTGATGTCCCAGCCGGTCAGCCGCGAGGTGAGCCGCGCGTTCTGGCCGCGCTTGCCGATGGCGAGTGAGAGCTGGTCTTCATCGACCTTGATGAGGATGGATTTTTTCACCTCGTCGAGCGTCACGCTTTTCACCTTCGCGGGCTTGAGCGCCTCGAGCACGAGTTCCTTCATGTCCGCGCTCCAGCGGATGATGTCCACCTTCTCGTTGTTCAGCTCCCGCACGATGTTCTTCACCCGCGCGCCGCGCATGCCCACGCACGCGCCCACGGGATCGACTTTGTCGTTCGCGCTGAAGACCGCGATCTTCGTGCGGTAGCCGGCTTCGCGCGCGATGCCTTTGATTTCCACGGTGCGGTCATTGATCTCGCTGACTTCCATTTCAAAAAGCCGGCGCACGAAATTCGGATGGCTGCGCGAGATGATGATCTCCGGCCCGCGCGCGCCGTTTTCCACCGCCACCACGTAGGCGCGCAGGCGGTCGCCGATGTTGTAGTCCTCGGTCTGCACGCGCTCGCGGTTCGGCATGAGCGCCTCGAATTTCCCGAGATCGACCACCACATCCGAGCGGTCAAAACGCCGCACCGTGCCGCTCACGATTTCGCCCGCGCGATCCTTGAACTCGTCGTAGATCATCTCCTTCTCCGCCTGGCGGATGCGCTGCATCATCGCCTGTTTCGCGGTCTGCGCGGCGATGCGCCCAAAGTCCTTCGGCGTAACCGGCACTTCGATCTCCTCGCCGAGCTGGATGTCGCTCTTGAACATCTTCGCCGTCTTGAACGTGATCTCGTCGTGCTTGTTCTCCACTTTCTCCACCACCGTCAGCTTGGCGAAAGCCTTGATTTCACCGGTCTTCGGATCGATCTCGACGCGCAAATCCTTCGCCGGGCCGACGGCCTTGCGGGCCGCCGTGAGCACGGCAGTATTGATCGCCTCCAAGAGCACATCACGTTTGATGCCCTTTTCGCGCTCAAAAAAATCGAGGCCTGCTAGGATGTCGCTGTTCATAAAATGGTGTCCGTTTCCGGGGACAAAAAAAGTGGGTTTTGAAACCCACTGGGCTGAAGCCGGATTTGGAGTGCGCGCAAATTACGGGACGCGCACCGAAGCGTCAAGGCGGGAAAGCGGAGGGCGCGGGGGAGAGGTTGGGCGCGCTACCGTTTGGACGGTTTTGCTTTTTTTAACGCAGAGGCGCAGAGAGCGCAGAGTTTTTTTGCGGGCCGATTTTCACCTCTGCGCCCTCTGCGCCCTCTGCGCCTTTGCGTCTCTGCGTTTTCAAAAAAACCGTGCTGAAGCGCGCAGGCCGCGCCGCGTCAAAGCCCGGTGCGCTTTTTGATCCGCGCGATGTTTTCGCGCGCAAAATCGCGCTGATCCTGCGGCAGGTCGGGGTCGTCGAGCACGCGCATGAAGGCGTCGATGGCGCGCGGCGCGTCACCCGCGGCGGCGTGGGCCTG
>JANXWQ010000239.1 GCA_025351065.1 Chthoniobacter sp.
TGCTCAAAGCCGCGCAGGCCGATCCCGACGTGCAGCTCCTGCCGTGGCTGGAGCGCGAATTCACGATGTATGCGATGACCGCGACGAAGGGCAACCAGGTGCGCGCCGCGAAGCTCCTTGGCATCACCCGCGCCACGCTGCGCAAGCGCATCGAGCGCTTCGGCATCACCAAAGAGCTGACCATCTCGTGAAGGCGTGGCGGTGGGACGGGGCGCTGTTTGCGCCGTGCGATTCGCTGCCCCTCACCGACCGCGGGTTCCGCTACGGCATGGCGGTTTTTGAAAGCCTGCGTGTGGCGGGCGGCGAGGCGGAGTTTTTTGCAAAGCATTTCGCCCGGCTCGTGCAGGCGTGCGCGGAGCGCGAGTTCACGCTCGACGAATCCGCCCTCCGCGCCGCGCCCGCACTTTTTGAAAGCGCCGCGTGCGACGGCTTCGCCCGGCTCTACGTCACCGCTGGCGACGGCCCGCCGACCGCGCCCGCCACGCAGCCGCGCGTGTTCGTTTTCATCGAAGACCGAGCCGCGCCCAACGCTGACGACGCGTGGGCGCTCACGCTGCACGACGAAACCTGCCACCCGCTTTTCGGCGGATTGAAAACCGCGAACTATTGGTTCAACGCCGACGCCCTCGCGCAGGCGAAACGCCGCGGCTTCGACGAGGCACTGCTGTTCAACGACCGCGCCGAACTCGTCTCCGCCTGCTGCGCCAATGTCTTCCTCCGCCACGGCGACCGCCTCGCCACTCCCGCCCGCGCCAGCGGCGCCCGCGCGGGCGTCATCCGCGAGTGGGTCAGCGCCCGCCGCAAAGTCGAGGAGCGCCGTCTGCGCCGCGAGGACGTGACCAGCGCCGACGAGATTGTTCTCACCAACTCCTGGCTCGGCATCCAGCCCGTCGCCACCCTCGAAGGCCGCCCGCTGGGCCCACGCTCGACCGCTCCGAAACTCGCCGCCGAGTTTGCCGCGCGCCGGGCCTAAGGAAGCCGCCGCCGCCATGCCCGCGAAGCGGAAATCCGGCCAACCGCTCATCGGCGCGGCGTTGCTCAAAGAGACCAACCGCTGCATCCGTGCGGCGCGCAGCTATTGGGCGGCGCACAACAACCGCGCCTGCCGTGGCGAGCGGGCAAAGGCGCTGGCCCTTTACCGAAGCCTCAGCGCAACCGAGCGCGAAAAAATCCCGCAAGTCCTCCGCGTCTGGCTCCGCTACCGCAGTGAAAAATACTTCGGCCCCGACCGCACGCCGCCTGCCCAGAAACCGGGATGACTACCCGCGGCGGCGCGGTGGCTCGTGCTCGTGCTCGCGCTCGCGGCGCTCCGCATATTTTCGCGCCTTGCCCTGCTGCTGGCGGCGGGCGTGGCGGTCGCCGGTCAGTTGCCGTTTCTTGCGGCTGGCGCGGAGTTTTTCGAGCTCGTCCTCCAGCTTCATAAAGCCCTCATAGCGCGCCTGGCCCAGCCGCCCCTCCCCCATCGCCGCGCGGATGGCGCAGCCTGCATCGGTGCCGTGTTTGCAGTCGTGGTATTTGCACTGCGCGGCGAGTTCCTCGATGTCCGCAAACCGCTCGCGGAGCGTCGCCTCGTCGGTCCACATGTGGACTTCGCGGATGCCGGGGTTGTCGATCAGGATGCCGCCTTCCGGCAGCACGATCAGCTCGCGCGCGGTCGTGCTGTGCCGGCCTTTGCCGGTCGTGGCGTTGACCTCGTCGGTCCATTGGAAATCTTCTCCGAGCAGCCAGTTCATCACCGAAGATTTTCCGACCCCGCTCGAACCCACCAGCGTCATCGAAATCCCGCATTGCAAATACTGCCGCAGCACTTGGAGGCTGGCCCCTTGCTCCGCACTGGTGATGTGGACATCCGCGTCCGGGCTAAGCGCGCGGATCGCCGCCGCCGCCTCGCGGTTTTGCTGATCGGGAAAAAGATCGGCCTTATTGACCAGCACCACGGCCTTGGAGCGGCTCTTCCCGATGATCGCGAAATAACGCTCCATCCGCCGCAGACTGAGGTCCGGCCCCGCGTCCGTCACCACCACCACCACGTTGACATTGGCCGCGATGACCTGCTCCTCCGTGCTCCGGCCCGAGAGCTTGCGCGAAAGGCACGACTGCCGCCGCAGCCGCGCACGGATCATCGTCTCGCCGGCTTCCCCGCCGAGTTCCAGCGCCACCCAGTCGCCCACCGCAGGCAGCTCGGCGTCGGTTTCGGCCTCGTGGTAAACCTTGCCGCTCATCGTGACTTCCAGCTCCTCTCCACCGGCGAGCAGCGCGCCGTAGGTGATCTTGTTGTCGCGGATCAGCCGCGCCGGTTTCCAGCCCGCCGCGGCGTAGGGGGCAAACTCCTCGGCAAACGCCGCATTCCATCCGAGATCGGCCAAGGTCATCGCGCGCGGCATCCCCACTTACGTCAAAGCAGCGGCGCCCCCGAGCGCCTCACCGATGAAGCCGAGCAGCTCCCGCCGTCCGCTGCCCGTCTTAGACGAGGCCGTGAAAACCCGCGGCACTTCCCCGCCCCAGGCCGCGATTTTTTCGAGGAGAAGTCCGATGTTTTTCTGCAACGGCCCCGCCTTCACCAAGTCCGCCTTGCTGAAGACGAGCGCGAACGGCACCGCCTCCTCGGTCAGCCATTGCACGAATTCCACATCGATCGGCTGCGGCGCGTGCCGCGCGTCGATGAGCACAAACACGCGCACGAGATTTTCCCGTCCGTGCAGATAGCCGGCGATCATCTGCTGGAAACGATCCCGCTCCGACCGCGCCGTCTTCGCGTAGCCGTAGCCCGGCAGATCCACCAGACTCCACGTTCCGTTAACCGTGAAAAAATTGATCAGCTGCGTGTGTCCCGGCGTCGCCGAAACTCGCGCCAGCCCGTTCGCGCCCGCGAGCACATTGAGCAGCGACGACTTGCCCACGTTCGACCGCCCGATGAAGGCGAACTCCGGCAGATCCGACCGCGGACACGCGGCCACGTTGGGCGCGCTGGTTTGGAATTTGGCAGAAAGCACTTTCATCGGTTTGGGGCGCGCACCCTAGCCTCGATCAGTGCGTTTGGAAATGCCCGTCACGCGGAGTGCCGCAATCTTTGCCTTGCCCAAGCCTGCGCCGTCGCGGACTGAGAGCGCCTGCCATGCAACACTGCCAGCCGAGGACGGCGAGCTTACAAATTTTCAGCGAAAATCCACGCGCCCCAATCCGCACCGGCCAGCGCGGCTGGGCCTGGCTGCTGGCGGGGCTTTGCGCGCTGAGCCTGCCGGGCCGGGCGAGTGAGCGCACGGTGTTGAACGCGCTCGATGCCGGGCCGGGCTCGCTGCGCGCGACGGTGGATGCGGCGGTCTCGGGCGACAGCATCCGCTTTCACAGCAGCCTGAGCGGCCAGACGGTGCTGCTGGCCAGCGGCCCGCTCACGCTCGACAAAAGCCTCACCATCGACGCTGCGGCGCTGCCGAAAGGCGTGACGCTGAGCGGCGGAAAAACCGGCCGCATTTTCGAAGTCGCAAGCGGCGGCGGACTCGCACTGCGCGCGCTGATTTTGCGCGACGGCCACGCGCCCAACGGCTCCGCCGATACGCTCGGCCACGGCTGGCGCGGCGGCGACGGCGGGGCGATTTACAATGCCGGTACGCTGACCATGAGCTGCTGCACGGTGCTCGACAGCATCGCGGGCACAGGCGGCGGCACCGGTCTCGGCCGGGCCGGCGGCGGCGGCAATGGCGGCGCGCTTTTCAACCTCGGCGTCATGGCCCTGAGCAACTGCACTTTCTACGGCAACGCCGCCGGCCGGCGCGGCGCGGGCTCCACGGGCTTCGACGGTTTCGGCAGCGCCATTGGCAATGTGGGCGCGGCTACCGTGAGCGCCTGCACCATCGCGGGCAACGGCGCGCTCAGCAGCACGCCCTCGTGGGCCGGCTTCGGCGCGGGCACCGGCACCGCATCGGCAGCTCTCCCGCCTTTCCCCGCGCCGCCCGCGCCGCCCGCGACGGTTTTTCTTTCCCCGACCGGGAGCGACACCAATGCCGGCACCCGCGCGTCCCCGCTGCGCACCGCGGCCGCGGCTCTCGCCGCGCTCGGCGGGCAGGGCGAAATAGTCCTGCTGGGCGGCGACTACGTGAATCTCAAATTCAATCTCGATACCGCGAGACGGCTGACCATTCGAGCCGACCTGTGGGCCACGGTGCGCGTTTTTTTTGGCGAAAAAATAACCGCCTTCACGCACGACTTCGGACTCATTTGGCGGGCCAGTGTCGCCGCCGGCTACGACTTCACCGAGACGGACAACCGGCTGTGGATTTTCGAATGGGGCACGCCCGAAGGCCCCATCCCCGCCAGCGCCGCCCAGCCTTTGCAACTCGGCCGCACCCATCGCCTCGCCAGCACGCGGCTGGTGCATCAGCCGGGCAAAAACGCGGTGGGTGCCGGCCCCGGACGTTTCTGGTACGACGCCGCCAGCCACACGCTTTACCTTTCCGCCACCGACGGCGGCGACCCCAATGGCCGCGCCTACTGGATCCCCAGCCAGACCGCCCAGCAATCCCTGGTCTATGGCGGCACGCCGGCGACCGACATCACCGTAGATGGAATTCAGGTTTATTTTGGCCGCGATAATCTCTCCTTCAATCTCTGCCGCTCTTACATCGTCCGCTCCTGCCTGCTTTTTGGCGCATCGAATGAAGGCCTGGCCACCGATTTTTTCGCGCGCGGTTATGAGGAAAACAACGAATACGCCGCCAATGGCAACGACGGCAGCGGGCCGGGCAACTACTCCCTGCCTTGGTCGAGCCTGATCGTGGTCGATCCCTGGACGCACGACAACGGCGACGAGGGGCACAGCATCCACACCCACATCGAGGCCGCGTATTTCGGCGGGCTTTTCGAGTACAACGTCAGCGGCGGTATCACCCCGGGCCTGGGGGCAAAATTCACGGCCTACGGGCCGTACACGCGAGGCAATGCGGTCGGCCTTTATCCCGCGGCTGTTTTTCTCGAATCCCCGGTCAGCATCACCGCGCTCGGCACCACCAATCCCACGGTGATCACGACCGCGGGCCCGCACGGCTTGCACGACGGTGAAACGGTGCATATCTCCGACGTGTCGGGCAGCTCTCCCGACCTCAATGGGGATCGTGTGGCCACGGTGCTGAGCGCGAATACTTTTTCAATCGCCGTGCCGCCGACCGCAGGAGCCATAGGTGGAAATGTCGCGCGGTTCATTGGCACGAGCGGCACGGCCTGCGACTGGGTCTCGAACGCCGACTTCAACGCCGCTTACAGTCCCACCCCCAACGGAGTTCTGACGCTCCTCCACCCGACCGTGATTGCGCCGGTGAGCTGGGCGCTCGGCTCCGGCATCGGCTCCACCATCGAGGCCTACGACGCGACGCTCGTCGCGGTCGGACTGCCCGCCGCGGGCCCAGGGCTGATCCGTTTCTTCAGCGGCGTTGCGCGGCCGGATCCGGCGGCGGAAAACAGCGCGGGTCTGTTCACCGCCGGCCGGCTCGAAATCGGCGGCACGATCGTGGCCGGCAATCTCGCCGGCAACTTCAGCCGCTGGGGCAGCGTGACCGACCTCGGCTCGAACCTCACCGCCGGCAATCCGCTCCTCGCGCCGCCCGATGATTTCGGCGGCCCCACCCCGACCATGGCGCTGCTCGCCGGCAGCCCCGCCCGCAATGCCGCCCTCACCGCCCTCACCGCCACCGACCAGCGCGGCCTGCCGCGGCCCGTGGGCGCACCGGACATCGGTGCCTACGAGGCCGGCACGCCCGGCGGTTTCCACGTCTGGTCGCTGGAAAATATTCCCGGCTTGGGCACGCACCAGTTTTGTCAGGACTGCAACCAAAACGGCATCTGCGACGGCCTCGAGTACGCCCTCCCCGGCTGCCTCACGCTCCTCACCGCGCAGTCCGCCGGCCAGCCCAGCAACGCCATTTCCTTTCCCTACCGCGTGGCGGCCCATGATCTCATCTACATCGTCGAGCACACCACCGAACTCACCGCGCCGGTCGCGTGGCAGGAAATCCTGCGGCTCAATCTCGCGACGGGCGTCAAAACCGAGGCCCGCGGCGTGACCTCGCAGCTCGACCCTGCGACCGGCACCGCTATCGTGCTCGACACGCCCGCGCCGCCCAGCGCCACGCCGCCCAAACTGTTCTGGCGCCTGCGCGTCGAGCCGCTGCCGTGACCGGCCGCAGTCCCGGGCTTGCAACCGCCCGCGCGCTGCGCGACAGGATGCGCCCGCGGATGACTTCAAAATCCGACCTGCTCGACGAACTCGCCGCCTCCCCGCCGCTCGCGGAGAAGCTGGGTGTGGTGCGTACCGGCGCAGCGGCGGTGGTGGCATTTGAGCAGGTGGTGGAAAGTGCGCGGCCCGTGCTCGCGGCGCTCATCGCCCGCGTGGCGAAAGCGCGCGTGTGGATCGTCTGCGCCGATGTGCGCGCGCAGGAATCCGTTCACAACGAACTGCTCCACTGGCACCCCGACGCGCTCTTTTTCCCCGAGGCTGACCGCGCGCCGGTCGAAGGCGCGCTGCCCGATCCCGAGACCGCCGCCGAGCGGCTGGCGCTGGTGCAGACGCTGGCCACCTCGCGGAAAAAGGAAATCACTGTCCTCACGCATGCCAGCCTCGACGACGATGTGCCCGCACCCGAGGCGCTGAAAAAACTGGAGATCAAACTGACCCGCGGCGCGCGGCTGGATCGCGAGGCGCTGCTGCGGCAACTCGCTAAAGCCGGCTACGAACACATGCCCACGGTCGCGGCGCGCGGCCAGTACGCGGTGCGCGGCGGCATCCTCGACGTGTTCTCTTTCCACCACGCGCTGCCCGTACGCGTGGAGCTTTTCGACGACGAGATCGAGTCCATGCGCGAGTTCGACCTCGATACGCAAACCAGCGTGCGCCATGTGGACGCCTGCACCTTTCTCCTCGGCGACGCCACCACTGACGCGCCGCCCGCCGCCACGACCACGCTCCGCGAACTCATCCGCGCCGATGATCTGACGCTCGACGCCGGGGCGAATTTTGCC
>JANXWQ010000286.1 GCA_025351065.1 Chthoniobacter sp.
GCCGGCCACTCGATGCACACCTGGTACGCGCAGCGCACCCAGCGCTACCAGGATTACAACTACCCGATCTTCCTCGCCGAGGTCGCGAGCACCTTTAACGAAGAGCTGCTCACGCATCACCTCCTCGCCGAGACCAGCGACCCGCGCATGCGTGCCTACCTCATCAACCGCCAGATCGACGACATCCGCGGCACGATCTACCGGCAGACGATGTTCGCGGAGTTTGAAAAACTCATCCACGCGAAGGAGGAAGCCGGCGAGCCGCTCACACTCGACAGCTTCCGCGCGACCTACCGCGGGCTGCTCGACGCCTACTTCGGCGCGGACTTCGCCATCGACACCGAGCTGGAGCTGGAGTGCCTGCGCATCCCGCATTTCTACCACGCCTTCTACGTCTATAAATACGCGACCGGCATCAGCGCCGCAGTCGCGCTCTCGCAGCAGGTGCTCGGCGGCGGCGGCGTGGAAAGGTATCTCGGCTTCCTGAAATCAGGCGGCGCGAAGATGCCGCTGCCAACGCTCGCCGAGGCCGGCGTGGATATGTCGAGCCCCGCACCGATTGCCGCCGCGCTCGCCGTTTTCGCGCAGCGTGTGACTGAGCTGGAGGAGCTGCTCGGGTGATGCTGGAAGGCCACGAACGCACGCTCCTCGCCGCGCAGGGCTACTCCGAGCTGGCCATGCACGACGACGCGCTGGCCCAGCTCGATTCGCTGCCCGAGGAGACGGCGAAAAATCCGTCGGTGATCGAGCTGCGGGCCGTCGTGCTCATGCAGGCAAAGCGCTGGAAGCCCGCGCTCGCAGTGAGCCGCGAGCTGTGCCGCCTGGAGCCGGCGCAGACGAGCGGCTTCATCCACGCGGCCTTTTGCCTCCACGAACTCGGCCGCACCGACGAGGCCCGCGAGTGCCTCCTCGCCGGCCCCGACGCGCTCCGCGCCGAGCCCACGTTTCACTACAATCTCGCCTGCTACGAATGCGCGCTCGGCCACCTCGATCTCGCCCGCATGCACCTCGACAAAAGCTTCACCCTCGACAAAAAAATGCGCGACTTCGCGAAGAGCGACCCGGACTTAGCGGCGCTGCGCAAGTAGCGCGCTGCGGTCACACCGGCATCATCTCGTGCGCGTTTTCAAAATGCCGCAGCGCGGGCTCGGCGCGCGTAGGCTGGATGAGCGGGAGGATGCGGCGCAGCAAAGCGTTGAGCGCGGGCGACGGATGCGCGACGTAGAGATCGAGCGGCGCGAGCGCGAAGCCGAGATGCAGCTTCGGATCGTAGTTCAGCGGCGTGCTGTGGTAGGTCTTCAGGCCCTGCGCCAGCGCCCAGGAGAGGATGTCGCGGAAGGTCACGAAGTAGAGATGCAGGTCGAGCGCGACCGCGTAGTCGAGGCCGAGATACTCGTCGTAGATCACGCCGTCATGCACGAGGCAGACGCTGAAGGCGACGAGCTTCCCGCTTTGCCGCCAGAGGAAAAAACGTGCGCGCTCCGGCATCTCCGCGCCGAGGCGCAGCAGGAAGTCGCGCGTGAGTTTTTCAAACTGCAGCGGCGAGCGCGCATAAGTCTGGAGGTAAAGCGCGAGCGCCTCGTCGGTATGCGCGCCGAGTGCGTTCACGACCGTCATTTCGAGCGGCGCGGCTTTAGCCAGCGCCTTGAATTTCCGGCGCAGATTCTTGCGCATGGCGTGGCTGAGCTTGCGCGCCAGGTAGTCGTCCCAGCTCGCGTACTCCAGCGCCAGCCGCGTGGCCGGCATGCTCGGGATGCGCACGTAGCCGCCCACCGCTTCCAGCACGCCAAGCGGCTCGCGATAGTGCGCGGGGAAATCCTTCCACACCACCAGCGCCGCCCGGTGCGCGCGCGCCACTTTCACCATGACCTCGCGCAGCACCGCCAGGCCCCAGCGCTCGGCGGGCACCGCGCCGCCGAGATGCCCTTCGCCCGCCGCGCAGCCTACCATCAGCATCTTCAGCCGGAGGCAGCGGGGGAAAATCCGGCGCACCGCCTGGATCGGCGCACGCAGCCAGCCCGGCGCGGTCGCCACGAGATCCTGATCGACGAAGAAAAAGGGCTGCACCCCGCGGCGCTGGCCGTCGCGATCCTCGAGCAGCAGTCCGTGGCAGGCGAAGTCGAGCGTGCCGCCCACGATGTCGTAGTAGCGCGCGTCTTTCACGAGATGGGCAAAGGCCGCGCGCCAGACGGGGTCGTCGCGCAGTTCGGCGACGGACGCCACGCGGGCACGTCCGGCGGGAGTTTCAAAAATGGCGGCAGGAGTCATTGAGCAAAGGGCGCAAACTGATAGCCGGGATTGACAGGATGGCGAATCTTCCGCGACTGCTTCGCCCACTTTTTCATGCACCGCCTTCTTCTGGCCCTCGCCTTTTTCCTCGCACCCGCCGCGCTGCACGCCCGCGCCTTCGACCTGCACCGCGACACCTTCGCCTTTTCCAACGACACCGTTTTTCAATATGGCGTCGATGAGCAGGGGCGGCTCCACATTGCCAAACGCGAGAAGCCCGCCGAATTCGGGCACCGCTGTTTCGTGCTCAGCCGCGCGGTGCTGCAGTTCCGGCAGTTCGCGCAATTCGAGCCGCGCCAGCCGCGCCTTTCGCGTGAGGACTACCGGCTGCGGATCAAGCAGGTCTGCCGCGTCCCGGTCTGGAGCAGCCGGACGGGGCGCGTCGTCATCCCCGGCTACGCCGACCTGCACAGCTTCTCCGCAGCGTACGAGGGGCTGCTGAAAGAAAACCTCGGCAACTGGCTCCCGAGCTACCTGCGCGTGGGCAACTGGCGCATGGCGATGGGCCACTCGCGCTGGGGCCAGGCCGCTGCCGCGCGCTGGCTCAGCGCGTCGCTCGACCGCGGGCAGCCGCGCGCGCTTTACCTCGCGCGCTTCCCGCACATGAACCACGTCGTCATCCCCTACGCCCAGCGCCACGAGCCCGGCGGCAATCTTTCCTTCACCGTGTACGACCCGAACTATCCCAACGAACCGAGCTGGCTTTTTTACCGCGCCAGCGAACGCAGCTTCGAGTTCGAGCCGCGCTGGTACTTCCCCGGCGGGCGGGTGAATGTCATGCGCGTCTTCGTCTCGCCTTTCCAATAAAGGCGCGTCACCCATTTCGCCCGGCAGACGTATCACCGCACCGATGCGTTTTTCATCCGCCACTCCCCGCTTGTCACCCGCCGCCGCATCCGCCACCTTCCCGCCCTTATGATGCAGAAAAATTCCGGCTGTCTGTGGATGCTCGCGGGCTTTGGCCTGTGCCTCGGGCTGCTGTTTATCGGGGCGGTTTTCGCCGTCGGCTCGCTCGGCATGCGCAACCCCGTGAAACCCAGCGCGCCGAAATTCGAGGAGGCCGTCGTCGTGGACGCCAAGCCGCCGAAGGACGGCAAGGAAGCGGACGGGAAAATCGCGCTCATCTACCTGCGCGGCATTATCACCGCCGCCGAGCCCGGCACCGTCGGCGAGACCATGGTCGATGACCTGAAGCTCCAGCTCGAGCAGGCCGCGCTCGATGACAAAGTGAAAGCCGTCGTGCTCTACGTCGATTCGCCCGGCGGCGAAGTCACCGCCTCCGACGTCATCTACAACGCCGTGAAAAAAGTCCGCGACGGCGGCTTCGGCGAGCAGCACAAAAAACCCGTCGTCGTTTACATGGGCTCGGTCGCCGCGTCAGGCGGCTACTACGTGGCTTGCGGCGGGACCTACCTCATGGCGAATGACACCACCTTCACCGGCTCCATCGGCGTCATCATGCAGACGCTGAACTACCGCGAACTCATGGGCAAAGTCGGGCTCGAGACCGTCACTTTCAAAAGCGGTGCGTTCAAAGACATGCTCAGCGGCTCGCGCGAGATGCGGCCAGAGGAAAAGGAGTACGTGCAAAAACTCATCATGGACACCTACGGAAAATTCGTCGGCATCGTCGCGCGCGAGCGCAAGCGCGACGAAGGCGAACTCCGCAGCGGCCTCGCCGACGGCCGCGTAATTTCTGGCAAGGACGCCAAGGAAGCCAAGCTCATCGACGGACTCGGGCAGGTCGAGGACGCCTACGCCAAGGCCATGGAACTCGGCAAAGTGAAAGGCGCGGCCGTCATCCGCTACGAGTCGCCGTTCCATTTCGGACGGCTTTTCCGCCTCCTCGGGCAGAGCGAAAAAACCAGCGTCGAGGTGAACGTCATGCACTCGCTCATGCCGAAACTCGAAGCCGGGCGGCTCTACTTTCTCCCGAGCTTTTACGCGCCGTAGCCCTTGCCGGCGGATCCTCTCCAGCTCGCCATCACCGGGCTTTTTTCGCTCGTGCTGTTTGGCATTGCCGTCGCGGTGCAGACGCGGGTCATCCGCCGCATCGCGCGCGATGGCGGGCAGGTGCCGATCGCGGAGTTTCGCATGCCCGATGCGCTCGTCGCCATCGTCCTCGCCACCTTCTTTCTCGGCCTCGGCATCAGCGCCTTCGTGCGGCATGCGGGAAAAACCCACCCCATCAAAATCGAGCACGTCATTCCCGGCTCGCTGGTCTTTGTCATCATCGCCGCGGGCGTCGCGGGTTTTTTGCAGTACCGCGGATTGAAGGTCGTGCCGCAGCTCGGGCTCGGGCGCGTCGCGCCACTGCGCGTCATCGGCTGGGCGCTGGGCCTCGTCCTGGTCGCCGTCCCGCTGGCCGGCGCGGCGAATCTTCTCGCCCAGTCCATGCTCCGCGGCCACGCCGAGCAGCAGCAGCTCATCCAGCTTTTTCGCGACGTGGCCCAGCGCAGCGACCGCGGCGCGGCGCTGCAAATCCTCATCGCCGCCGCCGTCCTCGCGCCCATGTGCGAGGAGTTTATTTTCCGCGGATTTTTCTACGCCGTGGGCAAACGCTACCTCGGTCCGCTCGCCAGCGGCTTCGCCAGCGCCCTGCTTTTCGCCGCCATCCACGAGAGCGCCACCGCCTTCGCCGGGCTCTTCGTCCTCGCCGCCTGTCTCACCCTCGCCTACGAGCGCACCGGCTCGCTGCTCGTCCCCATCGGCATGCACGCGGTCTTCAATTCCGTCAGCCTCGGCGTCATCTACCTCCAGGCCACCGGCCACTTCCCCGCGCCGTGAAACTCTCCGACCTCGGCGAAAACCGCGTCGTCGCCGCGCTCACCCGCGCCCTCGCGCTCGGGGCTGATGTGCGGGTCGGCGCGGGCGATGACTGCGCCGTCATCGGCCGCCCGCGCGACGCCCGCTGGCAGCTTTTGAAAACCGACGTCGTCATCGAAGGCGTCCACTTTCTCCCCGGTGACGACCCGCGCCGCGTCGGCTGGAAAGCGCTCAGCCGCGCCCTCAGCGACATCGCCGCGATGGGCGGCACCCCGCAGCACGCGCTCATCACCCTCGCCGCGCCGCCGCACTTTGAAATGGCCCGCGCCACCGCGCTCTACGCCGGCCTGCGCCGGGCCGCGCGCCGGTTCGGCGTCAGCATCGTCGGCGGCGAAACCGCGCGCTCGCCAGGCCCGCTCTTCCTCAACGTCGCCCTCACCGGCACCGTCGAACGCACCCGCTGCATCCTCCGCAGCGGCGGGCGGACGGGCGATGCCCTCTACGTCACCGGCCGCCTCGGCGGCTCCCGCGCCGACAAACATTTGGATTTCATCCCCCGCCTCGCCGAAGCCCGCTGGCTCACAGAAAATTTCAAACTCCACGCCATGATGGACCTCAGCGACGGCCTCGCCACCGACCTCCCCCGCCTCGCCACCGCCAGCCGCTGCGCCTTCAACCTCGACGAATCTTCGCTCCCCAAAACCAAAGGCTGCACCGTCCGCCAAGCTCTCACCGACGGCGAGGATTTCGAACTCCTCTTCGCCCTCGCCCCACGCCACGCCACCGCACTCGAAGCCGCATGGCCACAGCACTTCCCCCGCCTCCCGCTCACCCGCATCGGCCATCTTCTTCCGCCCTCCGCCCTCCGCCCTCCGCCTTTCCCCGGCCATGACCATTTCGCTTAGCCCCGCGGAAACCATCGCCCTCGCCCGCACCCTCGCCGCCACCCTCCGCCGCGGCGATGTCCTCGCCCTCAGCGGCGACCTCGGCGCCGGCAAGACGCATTTTGTCAAAGGCCTCGCCG
>JANXWQ010000308.1 GCA_025351065.1 Chthoniobacter sp.
GCGCAGCGGGGTCATCAACACCATCCACGCCCTCGGCGCGGAGTAACCCGGCATGATCGGCTACCTCCTCCGCCAAGTGCTCGCGCTGCTCGCGCCGGTCGGCCTCGTGTGGGCCGCGCTGCTCGTGCTGACCGCGCTGCTGTGGCGGCGGCGGCAGCGCGGTTTTGCCACGGCGGCTGGTGCGCTGGTGATTTTCATCACCGTCATCGGGAGCACGTCGGTGCCGGGAAAATTGCTCGGCTCATTGGAACGTCCGTACGCGGGATTGCAGCTCGAGGCGTTGCCCGCGGCAGACGCGGTGGTGCTGCTCGGCGGCGGCGGGGAGGCTTCCCGCTACGAGGTGGCGGGCGTGCATCTCACCGTCGCGGGCGACCGGCTGGCGATGGCGGCGGAACTCATGCGGCTCGGCAAAGCGCCCGTGCTGCTGCTCGGCGGCAATGCCGGCACGCTCGACAGGCGGCTGGTGATCGAGGCCGACATCGTGAAGAACCTGCTCACCCACTGGGGCGTGCCCGCGGACGCGATGCTCTCGCTCGGCGGCAACGCCGACACGCACGACGAGGCGCTCAAGGTGCGGGCGCTCGCGCGGGAGCACGGCTGGCACCGCGTGCTCCTCGTGACCTCGGCAAATCACATGCGCCGCGCCGCGGCCACCGTGCGGCACGTAGGCGTGGAGGTGACGCCCGTGCCGTGCAATTTCCTCACCAGCGTCAGCACCGCCGAGTCCCCCTGGGTGCCCGCCGTACCGGGGACGGACGGCTTTGTGAAAATGGGCATCTGGCTCCACGAGCAAGTCGGCTGGCTTATTTACCGGCGGCGCGGCTGGCTCGCTCCGCCGCCGCCGTGAGCCGCCTCACAAGTGCTCGCGGAACGGCTCGAAGCCGAGGTCGAAAAGGTTCGCCGAATTGTCCATCAGCGTCGGCAGCGTGGGCACGAACGTCTCCCAATCCTGCGCGTTCACAAACTGCGTGTCCCACGTCACGAAAACGCCGCCTGGCACCACGTTCGACTGCTCGATGAGCACGCGCACATCCTTTTCCCAATCGAGGATGGTGACGTAGCCGAGCGCCGCCGGACGGTTCACCATCGGGCTGTAGGAAAAGCGCTGGAGAAAGGCGTCGCGCTCCTCGACGGACGGGAACTTGCCGTGGGCGTGCGCGGAGAGCGCGGTCACCGTCTTCGGGTCGAAAGCGAGGAGCTGGTAAAAGCGGACGAGCGTGTCGCTGATGATCTTGCAGTCCCCCGCCGTGCGCGCGCTGCGCACGCCGAATTTGATGCGCTCCGCCGTGCGCGTCAGCGTGCCGTTTTCGCCGAAAAACTGCGCGTGCAGCTCGTAGCCGAAAAGGTCGTCCCAGCGCTTCAGCCGGAGCTGGTCAGCGCGCAGGCTGAGGCCTTTCGTGGTATCGCACAGCGCCGCGCCAAATGCCTCCAACTGCGCCTCGGCAAAGCCGACGGGCTTTGAAAACGGCACGTCCACATGGACACCAAAAAAATCAATGGGCAGGATTTCCATAAGCTGCGGACGCTAGACTGCGTGAGGCCGCGGAGGCACGCGGTATTTTTCCGCGGCGCGAAAGGATCACGCGCGGGCGTTTGGGGCTTTCCACAGCGGCCCTTCGCGTGAATCTTCCCGGCCCGCCAAAATGCCCGAACCACTCGCCAGCGCCACCGAACTCACCGTCCGCTACGGGCCGCAGACCGTGCTCGACCGTGCCACCATCGCCATCGGTGAAGGCGAGCGCATCGGGCTGGTCGGGCGCAACGGCTGCGGCAAGTCCACCTTCCTGCGCATCGCCGCGGGCGAGTTGCCGCCGGACGCGGGCATGTTCACACGACGGCGCGACTTGATCACGGGCTACCTGCCGCAGGTCTTCGCGCTGGAGGAAAGCGCGACGGTTTTCGACAACATCCACGCCGGCGCGGCGCACATCCTCGCACGGCTCGCGGAGTATGAAACCACGCCGGCGGAGAGCCCGCGCAGCGCCATCCTGCTCGACGAGATCAACCACTACGACGGCTGGAGCCTCGACCACCGCATCGAGAGCCTCGCCACGCACCTCTTCGCGCCCGCGCGCGACCGCATCGTCAGCACGCTCAGCGGCGGGGAAAAGCGCCGCGTCGCGCTCTGCCGCGCGCTGGTGGCGCGGCCGGACTTTCTCATCCTCGACGAGCCCACGAACCATCTCGACACCGAGAGCATCGAGTGGCTGGAGGACTTTCTCGCGCGCTATCCCGGCGCGTGCCTCTTCGTCACGCACGACCGCTATTTCCTCGACCGCATCGCCACGCGCATCATCGAGCTGCAACGCGGCACCTTCATTTCCTACGAAGGCAGCTACAACGACTTCCTCCTCGCCAAGGCACTGCGCACCACGACCGAGGAAGAGCAGGAGCGCAAGCGGCAGAAATTTCTCAAGCACGAACTCGCCTGGGTGCGCAAAGGCCCGCGCGCGCGGCGGACGAAAAGCGTGGACCGGATCGAGCGTTACTTCGAGATGGCCGGGCAGGACGGGCCGGAGCAGGAGCTGGATGTGGAGCTGATCATCCCGCCCGCGCCGAAGCTCGCGAACCGCGTCATCACGCTCACGAATGTCGGCATGGTGCTCGGTGGCCGACAGCTTTTCGACTACGTGAATCTCGACCTCGCCGGCGGCCAGCGGCTCGGCATCGTGGGGCGCAATGGCGTCGGCAAATCGACGCTGCTCAAGATCATCATGGGCGAACTCGCGCCGACCTCGGGCGAGGTGGAAATCGGCGCGCGCACGCAGGTGAACTACATCGACCAAAACCGGCTGCTGCTCGACGACGAGAAAAGCGTCGGGGAGGAAGTGGGCGAAGGCAGCGAGGTGGTGCGGCTCGGCGACGAGAGCATCAGCCTGCGCGCCTACCTGCGGCGGTTTCTTTTCACCGATGACCGGATCAATTCCAAAATCCAGCACCTCAGCGGCGGCGAGCGCAGCCGCGTGATCCTCGCGAAAATCCTCAAGCGCGGCGGTAACGTCCTCATCCTCGACGAGCCGACCAACGACCTCGACCTCGCCACGCTCCGTCTGCTCGAAGAGGCGCTGCTTTTTTTCAAAGGCACGATCATCGTCGTCAGCCACGACCGCTATTTCCTCAACCGCGTCTGCACCGACACGCTGGCCTTTGAAGGCGACGGCGTGGTCACGCTCAACGCCGGCAACTACGACTACTACCTCGAAAAGCGCGCCGCCAAAAAAGCCGCCGCCGCACCCGCACCCGCGCCGAAAGCCGCGCCCCGCCGCGCCGAAAAAACGCGCAAGCTCAGCTACAAGGAAACGCGCGAACTGGAGACCATTGAGGCCGACATCCACGCCGCCGAGGACAAGGTCGTGCAGATGGAAACCGCGCTGGCCTC
>JANXWQ010000340.1 GCA_025351065.1 Chthoniobacter sp.
GATCGCGTTGACCAGCTGCACCTCGAGCAGTTCGATCGACGGCACCTCGGCCATGCGCATGCGCCACGAAGTGCGATCGCGCAGATCCACCTGCTGCAGGTCCTGGTCCAGCATTCCGACGTTGCCGGGATATTCCCCGACGGAATGCTGGACCAGGACCTGCAGCAGGTGGATCTGCGCGATCGCAATTCGTGGCGCATGCGCATGGCCGAGGTGCCGTCGATCGAACTGCTCGAGGTGCAGCTGGTCAACGCGATCGCGCCGTTCATCATCAATGCACGGCTGAAGCCGCTGATGCTGCGCACCCCGGATCGCGACAAACACATCGTCAACGTCTCCGCTGTCGAGGGGCAGTTTTACCGGAAGTTCAAAACGACGCGGCATCCGCACACGAACATGGCGAAGGCCGCGCTGAACATGATGACGCGTACGGCGGCGGCGGATTACCACGCCGATGGCATCCACATGAACAGCGTGGATACCGGCTGGGTGACGGACGAAGACCCGGTGCAAATCGCGGCGCGCAAGGTGGCGGAGCATCGCTTTCACCCGCCGCTCGACATCGTGGATGGCGCGGCGCGGATCGTGGACCCGATCATCGCCGGCGCCAACACGGGCGAGCATGTGTGGGGAAAGTTTTTGAAAGATTACGCGCCGACGGATTGGTGACGCTCATCGACAGCATCACGCCGCCCGCTTAGACCACACCGGATGAATGTAGAACGTGTGAAATATGTGATCTGGGCCGCGGACATCCGGCGTGCCGTGGCCTTTTACCGCGACGTGCTCGGCGGTGAGGTCGTGAAAGAATCGGACGTGATCAGCGAGGTCGCGGTGTGCGGCGCGACGATCGGAATCCACGGCGGCGGCGAAGGGCAGCGGACGTGGACGGGGTTGACCTTCCAAGTGTTGGACGTGATCGCCGCCGTACATGAAGTGGTCGCCGGAGGCGGTCAGCTCACCCGCGAACCACAGCCCGAGGACAACGAGCCGCCGCATCTAGCGATGTGCGTGGACCCGGAGGGCAATGAGTTCATGCTCACGCGGAAGCGCGGGAGCTAAGGTTTCACCAAGTGAATCCCGTCGGGCGCGATGCGGATGCGGTGCTCGCGGTAGAGGACGCCGATGGCTTGCTTGAAGGCTTTTTTGCTCATGCCAAAGGCGGCGCGGATTTCCTCGGGCGAGCTGCCGTCGTGGTAGGGGAGGTGGTCGCCGCTGGCTTGCAGGGCGGTGATGATGCGCTGGCCGAGCGGGGCGATGCGGAGGTGGCCGGTGGGGTCGAGGCCGAGGTCGATTTTTCCGTCGGGTCGGATGGTGCGGATGAAGCCGCCAAGCGCCTGGCCGATGGTGAGCGGGCTGGCGAGTTCAGCGCGGTAGACCAGGCCGGTGTGGGCTTGGTTGATGATGGCGCGGTAGCCGAGCGGGGTTTCGCTTTCAATGATGAGTCGCACCGGTTGGCCCTCGGCGTAGGCGGGCGGGGTGAGATTGAGCCAGCGGCTCAATCGCGCGCTGGCGACGATGCGCTGCGACCTTTCATCCAGCGCCACATGCACCAGTACCCAATCGCCCGGTCGCAGCGAACTCGCCTGCTCGCGCAGCGGGAGGAGGAGGTCTTTGTCCAAGCCCCAGTCGAGGAACGCGCCGACATTCGGTTTCCACGAGACGACGCGCAGATAGGCAAACTCGCCGACCACGGCGTGCGGTGTTTCGGTGGTGGCGACGAGGCGATCCTCGGAGTCGCGGTGGATGAAAACGTCGAGCGGTGCGCCGATTTTCCAGCCGGGCGGAATGTAGCGTCCCGGCAGGAGAATTTCGCCGTGCGTGCCGCCGTCGAGATACAGGCCGGGCGGGGCCTGGCGGACGATGGGGAGCGCGTTGCGTTGGCCGATGATTGCCAAGCGATTTCTAGACGGTGCGCCCGACGGCCTCGGCGACCTTTTTCACCCGAGCGACGAGGTCGGCGAACTCATGCGGGAGCAGCGCCTGCTCGCCGTCGCTCTTGGCGTTTTCGGGGCTGTCGTGGACTTCGCACATGATGGCGTCGGCTCCGCAGGCGACGGCGGCGAGGGCCATGCTGACGACGTGCTCGCGGAGGCCGATGCCGTGGGTCGGATCGACGACGATGGGCAGGTGCGTTTCGGCCTGGAGGACGGGGACGGCGTTGAGGTCGAGCGTGTTGCGCGTGTAAGTCTCGAAGGTGCGGATGCCGCGCTCGCAAAGCAGGACGTTGAAATTTCCCTCGGCGAGGATGTACTCGGCGGACATGAGCAGGTCTTTGATGGTGGCGCTCATGCCGCGCTTGAGCATGACGGGGAGTTT
>JANXWQ010000370.1 GCA_025351065.1 Chthoniobacter sp.
CACCCAGAACTCTTTCTGCTCTTGCGTCTTCTTACGGGGCTTGAACATCCCCCTTCTTCTCTAAGTCACCCCCACCATGTCGAGCTTTTTCAACAGCCTCCTAACGACCCCAAGCTCAGTGACAGCCGGAGCCGTTCGCTACAGCGCATGGCTAGGCCACTTTCGTTACTCGTTTGGCGGCGGAGTGCCATGTCTTGAGGTAGTTGTCGGCGAGATGCTGTGGCGAGCGCGAAATGAAGTCGAGGAACCAATGAAGCATACCGTCCCACGAAGAAGGGTCGCCCGGTGGAAAGAGAGTCCAGCGAAGCTCCGAAAGGGTCCAATTAGATTTGGCGCTGTTGAGCACCATCGAAGTCGTAACCGAGTTGTCTGGCGTATTGGTGCCACCGCGCGCTATCGGAACAACGTGGTCAACGGTAGGAAATAGCTCCCAGTAAATCATGTGGCTCTCGCTCATCTTCCAGTTCGGGTGAGCCGGGAACTCTGCTGGCAGCAACCGGGATAGAAGTCTGAGAACGCCTGGGAAAACGAGTTGAGTGCCCGAGTAACGGTCAATGAATCCGTCGCGTAAAAAGACAGACGTGGCAGCGAATGCACTGAATGAACGCTTGCTGGCTGCCTGAGCCGTGAACGGGTAATCCCTACGCGCAATCTCTGACGCCGCGTGCGTGTCGCCTGCGGCGAGCGCGCTGCACACGTCTCTGACTATCCGCGTCTTATCGGCGAGAGGTGTCATAAGTGGCTTAACATCTAGATTGAGCCGCACTTTTGCGGTCTATGCTTCCAGATGGCGTGCATATTTGCCGACTGCACACCCGGCGGCTTTCTCTGGCAAGCGGCGTTCGCATTGAGCTATGGCAGCCGCAGATCGCAGGTGATGAGCGCAGGGTGGAGGCTCTTGCAGGGGTTCATGTTGACGGGCGGCGCGGGCTCATGCTTGGCGGGAGCGAAGTGCCGCTGGTCGTGGTCGAGCTTGTAGAGCGTGGTTTTTTTCCCTGACGAAATGGTGAGGTAGAGCGGCATCTGCGGCAGGATACCGGGGTGGAGCGAGGGGTAGAGCGCGGTGCGGCGGTAGCGCAGGCCGGCGCCAAGCTGTCCGCCGGGGAAGCGGCGCAGGGGGAGCGCGCGACCGTGGACGCGGATCTGGTATTTCGCGGCGCAGGCTTTGCTGGCAGTGAATTCGAGGCGCTCGATGGAGGTATCGACAAAGCGGCTGGTGTTGCCGCCTTGGAGCGGTGTCTCGCAGAGCAGGGGCCAGCCTTCGTGGGCGCGGCGAATGGTGAGCGTGGCGTCGCCATCGGCGTGGGCAAGCATGACGGGAAAACGCCACTCGAAGATGTCGCGGAAAATTTTCGCCGGCAGCGCGAAGCCGCCGCGCCGCAGGTCGCGGAGCACTTTCGCAAAGTCGGCCCAGAGGTGCGTGGGGAGGAAAAAAGTGTCGTGCAATTTGTCGCCGTGGTCGGTGAGCGGTGCGGTGAAGGGCGTGGCGAGCAGATGGGCCGCGAGCGTGTGCCAGAGCAGGGCGATGGCCGACATCCATTCCGTGCGCGGCAGCGATTCGACGGCGCGAAACTCGACGAGCCCGCGGCAGCCGCCCTCGGCGTTGACGTTCCAAAATTTGTCGAAGCTGACCTCGCTGCGGTGGGTGTTGCCGGAGGTGTCGGTGTGGAGGTGGCGGAGCGTTTCGCTGAGCAGCGAGCGGTGGTCGCCGGCGGGGAGTTGGTCGAGAAACCGGTAGGCCATCTCGAGGTCATAGAGCGAGCTGACGCACTCGTCGGGGCGCGGCGCCTGCGACGACGGGCCGACGTACTGGCCGGTGAAAATATACGCGAGCGACGGATGCCGCTGCCAGTAGCGCAGCATTGACGTGACCCACGCGGGATGGGTGAAGAGCGGGTTTTCGTCGAGCGTCGGGCCGCCGAAAAGATGGTGGTTGCCGCCGCCGGTGCCGGTCTGTTCGTCGGGCGAGATTTGCTTGAAAGAACGCAGGCCCACGGTGGCGGTGGCGCGCTCCAGCGTGTCGAGCCATGTGGCGTACTCGCGCCAGTTGGCGCAGGGCGGGAGGTTGATTTCGAGCACGCCGGGATCGGAGGCGATGCCGAGCTTCGTCCACGCTTCGGCGTCATCGCCCGGCACGTAACCCGCAAAAATCGCGGGGCCGAGCCGCGTGTCGTGCAACGCGGCGGCGATGTGCTCGAAGAGCACAAGCCACGGCGCTTGCAGCAGTGGCGGGAGAAAGACGTGGAGGGCGTCGTCTTTGATCTCGATGACGAGCGCGCGGCGGTTCACCTCCTCGGGCAGCGATGCGAGCGGCAGGCGCAGGCCCGCCGGGCCTTCGGCGCGGGAGAGTTCGAGCCTCTCGCGCTGCCAGTCTTCGGTGAGAAAACCGGCGGCGTCGTGATCGAGCGGGAGCACGAGGATGGAGCGCGTTTGGTTGAGCGGGTCAACCGCGCGAATCCACCCGGACGCGAGGCCGAGACGGTGCAGGAGGTTTTCTGCAAAAAGCAAAAACACCGTCGAGTCGAGCGTCGCAGGCGAGACCGCGGGCGGGTGCGCGAGCGAGGGGACGAGCGGCGAGTCGTCGCGCTTCCAGACGAGGTTGATCGCCCAGCGCGGGTTCGTTTCGCCGGGGTAGTGCTTCCCCGGAGAGAAGACGGGCACAGCATTCGCGAGCACCTGCGCGATGAGCGCATCGGCCAGCGCGTAGCCATAGCGCAGCTTCGTCGGGCCGAGCGCGGTGATGCTCCACTCGGGCCCCTGCGGGTCGTTGGGCACGTAGGTCGGCTCGCCGCCGAGCGTGAGTTGCACGCCGCGGGCGGCAAAGGTCGCGTCCACTTTGTCCGCCACGCGGGCGAGGGCTTTGGGGATCTTCATGCGGGGTTGATTTGCAGCGAGGCGGTCATCACCGGCGGCGCGGGCAGCGGCGGCGCAAAGGTGCCGGCGATGGGCGAAATGTCATCGGGCGTGAGGCCCACGGCGGCGGTGAGATGGTAGTGGTTGCAGAGGTAGCCGTTCGTCGGGTCAAAGCCGATCCAGCCCGCGCCGGGCAGGTAGAGTTCCGTCCACGCGTGCAGTGCGCCGGCGGCCACTTTTTTCCCGCCCTCAAACTCGCACAGATAGCCGCTCGCCAGCCGCGCGGCGACCCCGAGCCCGCGCGCCACGTCCGCCAGCAGCACCGCGTAATCGCGGCACGAGCCGCCGGCGAGCCGCAGCGTCTCCGCCGCCGCATGGGCCGCGCCTTCCTCGCGGCGTTCGTAGGCGATGTTTTTGTGCAGCGCCTCATTGAGGCTCACGAGCGTCTCGACCGTGTCACGCGGCGCTTCCGGCGCGGTCCAAAAAGGCAGCACGAGCGGGCCGCTGCTGCGGAGATACGGCGCGAGCACCTCGGCCTCGCGCGGCGCGTAGGCGAAGGGAAAATCGAGCGCGTGCTTCGCGAGGATGAAGCCGAAGGGATTGCGCTCCTGCACGTCGAGGTCGATCTGCAAACTCGCCGCGAGCAGCGCGGATTTTCCCGGATAAAAAACCGATGCGATCTCGTTGTCGAAAAGGTCGCGGCGGTAATGCACATCGGCCCCGGCATTGGTCTGAAAGGCGAGGCGCTGCACCGCGAGGTGGCGGCCCGTTTTTGGAAAAAGCCGGAAGAGGTGCAGCGAAAAGCTGACCGGCTCGGCGTAGGCGTACTGCGTTTGGTAGTCGATGCGGACTTTCATGCGGCGTGGGCGCAGCGTATCGCGCATGGGCCCGGTGCGGCCAAGGAATATCCGGCCAGCGACGCATCGGTAGGGGAAGCTGCCAGCTTCCCCGGCCGGCGCTGGTTGGAAAAATCCCGCGCGCTATTTTTTCGCGCCGGGTTTCGCCGCGCACCATGCCTCGAGGTCTCCTAGCGCGCGCTCGCGGAACTCCGCCTGAAAGCGGATTTCGTCCGCCGCTTTCGCCACGCTCACCGCAGCGCCGGGCGGGAGATTTTTCGCCGCCCATGCCTCCAGCTCCGCGGCGCGCTCCTCGCTCGGCGGTAGCGCGGTGAAAAGCTCGGGCACATACGCGTTCGCCTGGTGCGCGGTGAGCTTCGCGTGCAGCGCCTCGAGATTTTGCCGGGCGAAAGCCCACGCCTCCTCGGGGTGCTCGCCCGCATTTGCCACGCGCCCGATGAGCCCAGCGGCATCGCGCGGCGGCAGCTCTGGCGTGAGCGCCAGCCCGAGTGTCTGCGCGGCCAGCGCCGGATCGCGGACGGTCGCGAGCGCGGCGTAAAGTTCGCGCTGCTGCTCGGCGCTGACGGCTTTCGTGCCGAGCGCGTGCAGCTTTGCCCAAGTGGCGTCGTCGGCTTCGCGCGCCACGATCGCGAGTACGGTGCCGCGCAGGTTCGCGTCGAGCGAAGCGGGCTCGACCAGCCACTGCGCAAAACGCGAAAGCGCGATGCGCAACGTCTCTGGGTCGCCGAACGCCCCGGCGATGGCGAGCAGCCGCGGGCGAAGCTGCGTCACGAGCGGGCTCTCGTCCTTTGCGGCATTCCACCCGAGCTTCGCGAGCTGCGGACGGAGAAAGCCGAGCACCCACGCGTGAAACGCCGCCCGCTGCTCGCGCCCGCGCTCCATTGCGTCGATCTGCCAGAGCACGCCGAGGATTTGCTCCAGCTCCGTGGCCGAGGCCGTGTCGAGCAGCGCGTCCGCGAGCTTCAGGTAGTCCGTGGCCGCCGCGCGGTCGGCCTGGGCCATCGCCCAGGTGTCATTGAGCAGCGTGAGCCGATCCGCCTCCGCCATGTGGCCCACGGTCTTCAGCAGCCGCTTGAAAACCTCTGGCGAATACTGCACGCGGTAATAACCCCCCCCGCCTACATTCGCGATCGTCACCGCATCCTCGTCCGTGCTGGCATAGGTGAAATGACCGGGCACGAGTAATTCCAGCTTCGTCTGCTGCGGATCGCCCGCGGGCGCCGTGGAAAGCGGCACCATCCATTTCAGCGCGGGCGCGTCCTTTTGATGCACCGTGAACCGCTCCTGCCACCATACCGGTCTCACCTCATCTTTGGCGGTCACACTTGCCACCAGCACCACCGGAAAGCCGGGCAGCTCTGTCCAGCCCTGCGCGAAAGCCTGCACCTCCTTTTTACTATCCCGGCCCAGCGCGGCCCATAGGTCGGCCGTCGTGGTGTTGGCCAGCGCATGCTCTTTCATGTAACTGCGCATCCCCGCGCGGAACGGCTCCTCGCCCAGCCACGCCTCCAGCATCCGCAGCACCGCGTGGCCTTTCTGATAGGTGATCTCGTCAAAGGCGTCGCCCGCTTGCGCCTCCGTCTCCACCGGCATCTGGATGGGATGGGTCGTCGCCCGCGCATCCCGCCGCATGGCTCCTTCGCGGCCCACGGTAGCACGCAGCCACGGCTTCCACTCCGGGTGCCGACGCGCCATTTGTTTGGTCGCCATCCAGCTCGCGAAGCCTTCATTCAGCCACAGGTTGTCCCACCAGGCCATCGTCACCAAGTCACCAAACCATTGGTGCGCTATCTCATGCGCCACGATCCCATACACCCGCTCCCGCTGCGCCTGACTGCTTGCCGCCGGGTCGAAAAGCAACAGGTCTTCCCGATACACAATCGCCCCCCAGTTCTCCATCCCCCCAGCGCCCGTATTTGGCAGCGCGACCTGATCCAGCTTAGGCAGCGGATACTTCACCCCGAAGTAATCCCCGTAGTCCCGCAGAATCTCTTTGGTAACATCAAGGGCATAGCGTCCCTGCTCCCGCTTTCCTGGCGTCGTGTAAAGGCCGAGCTTAATTCCATCCACCTCATCCTCCAGCTTCTCCAGGTCTCCGGCGAACAGCGCCAGCAGATAGGTCGGCATCGGCGGGGTAGGTTTGAAAACAAACAGCTCGTCACCATCCGGCGACTGCTCCACCTGCGTCGGCGGCATGTTGGAAAGCGCGGTCTGTCCCTTGGGCAGCAGGACTTGCAGCGTCATCTTTGCCCGGAACACCGGCTCATCCCAGCAGGGAAACATGCGCCGCGCATCCGTCGGCTCAAACTGCGTCGCCAACGCCTTCCGTTCTGCGCCCTCTTTTTGGAAACGCGCGATGTAGAGCCCCTGCGGCTGCTCGCTCAGCGTCCCCGCATAGTTCACCTCCACCACATGTTCACCGGGTTGCAGCGGCGCACTGGCCGCCAGGGTCAGCGTCTGCGCCTCCTCATTTACGGTAGCTGTCAGCTCGGGGAATCCCTTTTCCGCCAGCTTGGCATCCGCAATGGTCAGGCCCAATGAGTTCATCACGATGCGGTCAGTGGGCTCCGAGACCTGGACGGTGATGCTGACAAACCCCTTGAAACTGCCCCGCCCCACATCCGGCGTCAGCACGATCAGGTAAGCCGTCGGCACCACCGTCTTCGGCAGCTTCCCTGGCGTCTTGGCAAAGTCGAACGGCTCCTCCGCCAGCCCGCGCGCCAAAAGCAGCAGCACCGCGAGTGCGAGCTGTAGGGGAAGCTGCCAGCTTCCCCTACAGCCGCGGCAGTTAGCAAACAGGCGGGCGAACGAAGGCATGAACATGAGATACGAGGCGTAAAGTCTTGCGCGAAAAATCAACGGGCGTCCCGGCGGGCGGCATTCTTCAGCTCATAGGTCTTGGCGACGCTCAGAAACTCATAGAACCCATGCAGCCGCGCGAAATAGTAACCTTCCCGCCCGTCCAGAAACCCGCGCTGCCAGACATAGACAAACAGAAACCGCTGCAGCCCGCGAAACGGCAGCCTGTGTGAAAGCTGCTTCAGCCTGCGCCTCAGCCCGACGCTGCCCATTTGCAGGCTGCCTTCGCTTCCCGTTAAATGCCGGTCGAGCGCCACCCGCGCCTCCCAGTTCGAGTAACGGTTGTGCTTCTCGACAAAGACATCCACCGACGGAAAGGCGTAATGATCCATCTCGCACGCGAGATGATCCGTCTCGCCCTGCACTACCACATGCTCATGCACCTCGTTGTCGCCGCTCTTCGTGTCCACGTCCGTCAGCTTTTCATACCGGCCCAGCCGGTGTTTGAAGAGCCGCAGGTTCCAGTTCGGGTAATAGGCATGCCTCAGCCATTTCCCCATGAACCGGAACCTCCGGTTGATCCAGTAGCCTGCGACCGGATGATCCGGCTGCGTCACGATCCGTCGAAACTCCTCCTCACTCTCCGGAGGCATCACCTCATCCGCATCGAGGATGAAGACCCACTCATGCTTGAAAGGCAGATTCTCCAACGCCCAGTTCTTCTTCTTCGGCCAGATGCCGTTGAAAGCGAACTGCACGACCTTTGCCCCGTGCGCCGCGGCCAGCTCCTGCGACCCGTCTGCGCTCTGCGAATCAACGACGAAGATCTCATCCGCCCACGCCACCGATGCGAGGCACCGCGGCAGATTCGCGGCTTCGTTCTTGATCGGGATGAGTATGGAGACTGGGACAGCCATCGCGGGAAGATGGAGTTGGAACCTATGGTCAGTGGCCCGCCGTGGGCAGCGCCTTGCTTGGCTTCGCCGTGAGAAACGGGCCGACGCACAGGGCGTCCAAATCGGTTCGCAGATAACAGCTAATGGCCTGCTCCGGCGTGTCCACGATTGGCTCGTTTTCATTGAAGCTCGTGTTTAGCACCACGGGCGTGCCGGACTGGGTGCCAAACTCGCGGATCAGGTCGTAATATCTTTCATTCTGCGAGCGTTTGACCGTGTGCAGCCGCCCGGTGAAATCCTCGTGGCAGACCGCCGCCAGTTCTATCCGCTTCTCGGGCTTGATTTTGACGACATGCATCATGAATGGGCTTTCCACATTCTGCTCAAAGTAATTGGGCACTTCCTCGGACAGGATGGAAGGGGCAAAGGGGCGGAAGGCTTCGCGCCGCTTGATCTTGGCATTGATCAGATCCTTCATGCCCGGCCACGCGGGGTTGGCGAGGATGGACCGGTTGCCCAGCGCGCGCGGACCCCATTCACTGCGGCCCTGATACCACCCGGTCACATGGCCCGCTTTGAGATGCGCGGCGGTGCGCCGGTAAAGTAAGTCACCGTCCAACCGCTCATAGGTCAGCCCCGCAACTTTCAGCGCCGTTTCGATTTCGGCGTCCGAATAAGATGGCCCCCACGAGGCGTGGTCGATGACCGGCGACCGTGGCTTTTTCAAAACGGAGTTCCAAACATAGAGCGCCGCACCAATGGCTGTCCCATCGTCCGAGGCGGCGCACTGGATGTAAGACTTCTGGAAAGGAGTCTCGCGGCGGATGCGGGCATTGCAGACGCCGTTGAGCGCGCAGCCGCCCGCCGTTACCAAGGCATCGGCAGGCATCTGGGCGTGCAGCGTGCCGAGGAGCCCCAGCACGATTTCCTCAAAGTAACGCTGGCACGACGCCGCGATGTCCTTGTCGCGCTGCGTCAGCTCCTCGCCCCGCTGCCTGGGTTCGCCGAGTTTCCTGACCAGTTCGGGAGTGAACATTTTCGCCAGGACGATCTCGCCTTTCTCATTGATGCACTCCTCAAAGCTGCCGCCCGTCGTGCGGATGTAACGTTCATCGAGTGAGTAGCCGCCTTTGCCATCGGTGCTGACAAACTCGCGCAAGACATCGACATAGACGGGCTCACCGTAGGCGGCCAGACCCATGACCTTGTATTCCTCGCCGAAGTGGTCGAAGCCGATGAACTGGCACAGCGCGGTGTAAAGGTAGCCCAGCGAATCCGGCACAAAAAACCGGCGCAGTGGAGTGATGGTGTTACCCTCGCACTTCGCCAGCATGGTGGAGACAAAGTCGCCCGACCCATCGTAAGACAGCCCGGCCGCGGAATCGAACGGGCTGGAAAAAAACGAGCTGGCGAGATGGGCGAGGTGGTGCTCGACATCGACCTGTTCAAAGCGGCAGTCCGCGCGCCCCACCTCGCACGCGGCCGCCACCTGATCGCCGAGGCTTTCAAACCGGCTGCGCCGCTGGAGGAAAGACGCGACGGCTTTGACCGAGCGGGCCGGGTTGGCGATAACCCGCCGCACTTTCGCCGAGGTGTTGGCCTTGCTGTCGTGCCCGATGGCAACGTGATCGAGGTCTTTCACGGTAGCGCCCGCCATCTGCAGCACGCGCCGGATGGCCTGCGCGGGAAAGCCGGCGATGTGCTTGAAGCGTTGGCCGAGCCGCTCTTCGGCCACGGCGGCGATGAGTTGGCCGTCCTGCAGGATGCAGGCGGAGGCGTCGGGATGGTAGGCGTTGATTCCTAGGATGAGGGACATGCGGTATTAAGTATCAGCTGGCGTGGATTGGCAGCTTGGTATGGTTCATGGCGGCGGCGGGAAACACCATCGTCAGTTTGTGATCGCGTCGAGCAAACTTGCGGCCGCCCGGCGGATCTCAAAGCGGGCCGCGAAGCAGGCCCGGCTTTTCTCTTCCATATCGGCCCGCTCGGCCGCGGACAGGGCGAGCCAGCGCCGGAGCAAATCCGTCGTGCCGGCCTCGGTGTCAACGGCGGCCAGGCCCGCGCCGTCGGCTTCGATTTCGCGCCAGATGTTCACCTTGTCGGAAATGAGCACGGGCGTCCCGCAGGCCAGTGCCTCCGCCACGGCGAGGCCGAAGTTTTCCTGATGCGAGGGCAGGATGAAAACCTCGGCGAGCCGCAGCAGCCCCCATTTCAAGTCGCCGGCCAGCAGGCCTGTCCAAAGCAGTTTTTCTGTTATTTGCAATTCCGCGGCCAGCACCTGGAGTGACTTAGTCCAGCCGGTCTGGTCGGGGCCGGCCAGCACGAGCCGGAGTGAGTCATCGGCGGCGGCAGTTTTGGCAAAGGCGCGGATCAACAGGTCGCAGCCCTTTTTCTCCTGAATCCGTCCGAGGAAAAGTAACACCCGCCGGCCTTGCAACTCCGGGAAACGCACCAGCACCGCCTGCCTTTGCGCAGCGCCATCGCCCGGTGGGCTGGCGATGCCGTAGTTCACCACCTTCTCGTGGCAGCGGTAGAGCCAGAAGGACTCGCGCGCCGCGCGCCTTTCCTCCTCCGAGGTAAAGAGCACCGCCCGCGCATCGCGCAGCATCCGGTAGTCCGCCCACGGCCAGTAGGCCCATTTTTTCAAGTGCTTGAGAGGATAGGTGCGCTTGAACCACGGATCGAGCATGCCATGCGGAAAGACAAAGTAAGGCGTGTCCGTCCCGCGCAGCGCCCGCCAGACGCCGAGGCCGTTGTATTGCCAAAGCCCGCTCACGATAGCCGCATCGTAGTCCCGGCGATGGGCCGCCAGCCACGGGACAAAGCGCCCTGCGTAGCCGTAGCCCGTGCGCCCCGGACCCAGTGCGTGAACTTTCACCGGACACTCCCGCACCCATGCGTCATCCGGCCCGTCGAGCGAGACAATTTCGGTCTCGTGACCCGCGGCTTGATGAACTCTTGCGACCTGCCTGATGCCTTCGATGGGGCCGCCGCCGGCGGGATTTACCGAGTGGATCGAGCGGAGAATACGCATGATGAAAGCGCGCTCAGGCCGCGTGCGCGGCTGTGGAATGTTCAAACGCCACCGTATGGCCGATCTTTTTCAAGTAATGCCCAAGGACGACCAATGACCACAGTCGCGTCCAGTGAACCTTTCCGCCCTCGAACTCCTCCCGCATCCACGCGACAGCCCCGGGTGCCAGGATCTGCAGACGCTCGACTTCCTCCAGTCCCGCCAGCTTAAAGGCCCGCAGCGGGCCGCGCATCCAGGCGTCCATCGGGAGGGCAAAGCCCATCTTCGGCCGGTTATAGACCTGCTCGGGCATGAGGTCGCGGCAGGCTTCGACCAGCAGACCCTTCGGCGTGCCGAAACGGGTTTTCTCGCGGGCGGGAATACTTAGCACGTATTCGATGAGTTCTTGGTCGAGAAAAGGCACGCGGAGTTCCAGGGAGACCGCCATGCTCATTTGATCGGAGTCCCGGAGTAACATCTGGCGCATGTACACGGTCATCTCGGCCCAGCTTATTCTGGCAAAGTCATCGCCCAGTTCCGGCGGGCGCAGGGTGCGCAGCGGGCGCACCGGCAGGCCGGCCCGCCGCAGCATGGCATCGCTCCAGAGCCGACGGCGCCAGATGGCGATTTCTATGAGGTTGCCCGCGGGCAGATCGGCGATGCGCGCGCCAAAGCTGCCAAAGACGGAGGTAAGACGGCGCAGCCATTGCGGGACGGCGGCCAGGCGGCGCAGAATCGGCGCATCGTGAAAGCTCGGGTAACCGCCAAACAGCTCGTCGGAACCCAGGCCCGACAGCGCCACCTTGATGCCAAAGTCAGCCACTTTTTTAGAAACGATGTAAGTGTTGATCGCATCCAGCGACGGCACGTCCATCATGCGGACCGCGTCCTGCACCAGGGCGATCGCTTCGTCGTCACTGATCTCGATGCGATGATGGTCGGTGTTATAGCGGCGCGCGACTTCCGCGGCGACATCGGTTTCGTCGAATGCGGCATGCGGAAACCCGACCGAAAAGGTTTGCAGCCGGGCAGGGGACATGGCTCGCGAGGCCAGTGCGGTGACGATCGAGGAATCAATGCCGCCGCTCAGAAAAGACGCCACCGGCACGTCCGCCATAAGGTGGCTTTCCACCGCCTGCTCCACCAGCCGGCGCACGCGCGCCGGAGCGTCGGCGGCCGGAATCAATGGGTAGATTTTTTCCGGCCAGTAACACACGGTCTCAACCGTAATATCCGGCTGCACCCTCATCCAGTGGCCGGCTGGAACACTGCGAACCTTGCGAAAAAGCAACTCGCCCTCCGGGCATGCGCCCCATTGCAGATAGGCACCCACGCCACGCCGGTCATAGACCGCCTCTGTCCCGGCGAGTAACATACGGACTTCCGAGGCAAACCGAATCACACCGCGGGAGCGCATGTAGTAAAGCGGCTTGATCCCGAGCGGTCCGCGGGCGGCGAAAAGCTGGTTGCTGGCGGCGTCAAAAATAATCAGGGCAAACATGCCCTTGAGACGCTTGAGCATCCGCTCGCCCCACACCCGGTAGGCGACCAGCAAGGTCTCGGTATCGGAGGTTCCCATCCACGTTACCCCGGTCGCCCCCAGCTCCGCGCGCAGGCTGCGGTGGTTGTAAATTTCGCCGTTGAAAATGATTACATTGCCTGTCTCCGGGTCGTGCATCGGCTGTGCGCCCGTGGGCGAAAGATCGACGATGGCGAGCCGGGTGTGGCCCAGCCAGACGCGCCCGTCGGGCGAAGTCCACTCGGCCTGCGCATCGGGGCCGCGATGCCTGAGCAGCGCGAGATCCATCGGCCGGGCCGGGCCGCTGCTGGTGATGACTGCTGCGATGCCGCACATAGTTAGGCTGGGGGTCTTTGGGTCAGGCCTGGGTCTCGGCGACATTCATGTAGGTTTCGCCGTAGGAATCAATCATCGCCTGGGTCGAGTAGCGTGCGGCATTCGCCAGTCCGCGCCGGATCATGGCGTTCCTAGTGGCGTCGTCCGCGTCGAGGACATTGGTCAGGATGTCCACCGCCGACCAGAGGTTATCCGGGTCGAGATAGGTCGCTGCGTCACCGCCGACTTCGGTCATGGGCGGACGGTTCGTGGTGACTACCCGGCAGCCGCACGCCTGGGCCTCGATGATCGGCCAGCCGAAGCCCTCCTGCAGCGATGGGAAAAGCAGCAGCTCGGCGGCGGAATAAAGCGCGCACAAGTCCGCATGTGACACGCCGAGACACTCAAAGACCGAGCCTGCCAGACCGTCGTCGGCAAGGTAAGTCCGCAACTCGGATTCCAGCGGTTCACCGACCATCACCAAGCAAAGGTTGCCATTGCCGGACGCACGGCGCAGCTCGCAGAATATCTCTACGACACCCTTCCGGTTCTTGTACCAAGGCCCTCCACCCACATGGAGGATATAACGTGCCCCTTGGGCCAATGTCTGGCCGGCCTTCTGCATCATCGCTTGCACCCTGGCGCGGGCCTGGGCCGCTGGCGCTGGCGCAAAGTCGTTGTTGAGTCCCATGTTAATCACCGGTAAGCGGGCCTCCGCGCCTGCCACCAGCCGCGTCACATCCCGGCGAGTCGCCTCCGAGATGCAGACGATCTTTCGGGCTCTCGCCAGCCCGCGAAGGGTCATGCGCTGAAGGAGGCGGCCTGACCAGCGCGTGGGATGCTCTGGGAATTCCCCACGCGCCGAGCGCACCGCGAGCAGGTCATGGCAGGTCACGATATGAGGCACGCTCTGCAGGTTGCGCGTGTAAATGGCATTCGAGTGATCGCAGATATGGACGATTAGGTTGGTTGAGAGTTGAGCGTTGAGAGTTAGGAGTTTTTTGCGGAGGAGGATCGGAAAGAGGATGAATTTGTCGATGTAACCCAGCCACTTGCCCAGGCCGGTGGCACCGGGTTTCAGGCGACCCATGATGGGTTCCGGTCGGACGAGCGTAACGTCCAAACCAGCCGCCGTTAGCTCCTTTTCCATGACTCCCGCAAACCGCTGCATGCTTTCCTGCCGGTCTGCCGCGTAGTTTCCGATTAACAGCACGCGCAGCTTTGACCGCGCGGGCTGCTGCGCGGAGGGCGGGGTAACTTCCTGACGCAGGGATGAAAAGTCGTGCTTCGAGAAAATGCCTTTGCGCGCCAATTGCTGCCGCAGGGCCGTGAAAACCTCATCGACGGTGATCGAGAGGATGCACACCTTGCGTTGCGCGATGCACGTCTCCAGTCCGCAATCCCAACAAGGTGTCTGATGGTAAAGGACGGAGTGCTGGTTGCCATGCGGAAACCACTCGCCCGGTTTCGCCCGCGCCGAAAAGATCGCCACGCAAGGAACACCCATGGTCGCGGCGACATGCATCGGTCCGCTGTCGTGGCAGAGCATCACACCCGCCCCACGGAGGATCGCTGCACTCACTCGCGGCGAAGTTTCCCCGCAAAGGTTCGCCTTTGGTCCCTGCCAGATTTTCAACAGGCGTTCCGAGCGTTCCCGTTCCTCCTCCACTCCAAGCATTACGAGCGGAAGTTCGGTGAAGGCCGGGGCGACGCGCTGCATTAACTCCCGCCAGTTTCTTTCCTCCCAGTCTTTCGCCTGAATCTTGGTGCCAACGCTCGCCGCGAGAAAGGGCGGCTTAATCCCGTGGGCTCCGAGCAGCGCCTCGCCTTCGGTGATTTCCGCTGAAGTCAGCTTGAGGTCCCACCATTCCGGCGCGCTGACTTCCGCCGTCCCGAGTTCCTGCAACGCCTCCAGCGAGCGGGCGGTTCGTGACTGGTAAAGTTCCGTGCCGGCAATTGGCAGACTGCGCAGGGTGGATCGTGAGAAGGGGACCCCGACGACGCGTCTGATCGCGCAGGAACGGAAAAAAATATAGTCCCGCAGACTCGTTAAGATGCCGCCTTTGGGCGATGCGAGGTATACGAGGCAGTCATGCTGCCCGTCCCGCAGAGCTTTGCGCAGGCGAAACAGCTCGCGAAAATTGCGCAGGGAAACAGGATACTTTAGCGTGTCATTGTAGAGACCGGTATTTCTCAGCACCGTCTCCATCGGGGCGGCCTTGGCGTTCACCGGGATGTTGGTGAGCAAGGTGATGTGGGCGTGGGGAAACGCCCGCCGCACGAGATGAAAAGCCGGCAGCGCCACCAAGGCATCACCGAGGCTCCCAATGCGGTACACCACCACCCGCTTGATCTGTTTGTGCTCCTGATTCACGGAAAAAAGTAAGCTACTTTTTGTGAAGGCTGGACGCAATCGCCTGTGCGGCGGCCTGCACGGAATACTGTTTCATGTCTCCCGCACACCAATCGAAGGAACGGGGATAAGTCGCCAACTCTTCCATTGCACGGGCGCAGGCGTGAGCGTCCCTCTCCTTGATGACCCGCACGCGCTCCCATGCGCCGAATTCCCGATGGCTGCCGACAGCATCGGTCACAATCACGCTGCAGCCAGCGTGCAGCGCTTCGTTTACCACGAGGCCCCACGTCTCACCCAGGCGCCGCGACGGCAAGATTAGCAGATCAGCCGCGAGGTAGTAGCCCGCTATCTCCCGCTGATTCACAAAGCCGGCAAAGGTTACCCGGCCCTCACACCGCGCCGCATCGTTCCGCAAGTCTTCCAGCAATTCCCCGGAACCCACAAAGACCACCTTCGTTCGCTCTCGTCGGGCCGGACTCAAAAGGTCGAGCGCTTTAAGGATGAGGCCGGGATCTTTCTTGGGGATCAGTTTGCCGGAAAATAAGACGAGCGTTTCTTCGTCGGTGACGCGCAATTTGTGGCGAAGCTCATTCCTCATCCCGGCTTTCGACTCCGCGCTCATCCTGGGAAGCGAGGAATCCACGCAATAAAGTGCGGGAGTCAGCCGGTCGTCGGTAAATCCGTGCCGAAGCAAGTGCTCGCGGTTTAGGCGGCCAATATAAAACGCGCGGGACACGCCACGATAAATGATCCGGTAAGCCAGCGACCGCAGCCAGCGTTTCAAGGCGGTGCGCGCAAAGGCTTCGTCCTGGGTTTCATGGCGAATCCAAATCGGAATCCGCAGGAAGAGGCAGGACAAGTACGTTATCAGGTCAGCTTCGTAGAGGAACTGCGAGATGAGCACGGCTTGCGGCTTGAACTGCTTTAGCAGCTTGAAAATGCCGCGGCCCGTGAGGCTGCGAAAGCCTAGCAAGGGTGTGCCGCGCTCGTTGTTGAGCACGAGGTGTTCGTAGCCATCGAGGAGCCGCGTGTCCCAGGCCACGACCTGCCCGAAATCGCGGTCGCGATGCCCCCGCACGGAACAGTCGGTGGCATACACCACTTTAAGCGTGCCGGGAATCAGCCGGGCGAGCTCCTGATATACCGGAGCCTTGTACTGCACCGGATGGGAATCAAACACCATGAGCTTGCCACTCATCCAACGACCCCCCGCAGCAAGGCGGCCCAGCGGGTGCCGTAAGTCTCCCATGAATACGATCGAGCGATCTCCACTGCCGCGGCTCCCCGCTCCCTCCACGCGGTGCGATGGGTGCAAACATCCTCCATCGCCACGGTCAGAGCCGCGATGTCTCCTGCCGGACAGACAAGGCCAGCCGCACCACCGCGAACGAGATCGGGAGCAGCGCAGTGAGGTGAGGCGATGATCGGGACACCGCCAGCCATCGCTTCCAGCAGGACCATCCCGAACCCATCGTAGTAGGTGGGGAACACAAATGCCGTGGCACTTTGATACACCTTCCGCAGTTCCGATTGACCCAGCTTTCCCAGCACACGCACGCCAGCCGTCGCTCGGGCTGATTGGATCACCTCAGAGTCGCCGTCGCCAGCGAGCCATAACTCGGCATCAGTCGCACCGAGTTGCCGCCACGCTTCGAGTAACACACCGACCCCTTTGTCCAACCGCAGATTGCCGACGTAAAGGAAGATGGCCTTGCCCGTACTGCCGGCACGATTGCCGCCGTCGGCAAACCAATCGGAGTCCACGCCGTAGGGAATGACGGCGATTTGTTCCGTCGCAATTCCTGCCTCCGTTAGCGAGTGCTGCGCGAAGCTGCTGGCGACCACGACACGCGCGGCGAGGGTCATTTCTGTCGATTCCAAGTCATCCTGAATGTCGCCCGATGAAGCCACGGGCGTCGCGGTACTGGAATGGTTGAGCTTAAAAGTGGCACGGATGGAGGAGCGCGTGGACCGGTGGATGGTGGTCCGGTCGAGGATGAATGCCTTGCTGCATTGCGTGGCTCGTTTGGCGAGAAGCCAGGAAGAGGTGTCGAAGCCAATGACGGCGTCGCACGAGGTAATGGCCCGCTCCGGGATGAGCCGCTGGAACCAGGCGTTGCGCAAACGCATCAGACTCTCCCCGCGCCAGCCCACGCATTGCGCGGCCTTCGCGAGTAGCTCCGGCAAGCGAATTTTCCGGGTGCAGGGGATCAATGAGTCATCGAGGGCGCGGAGTGCGCTGAGCCGAAAACGGCGTCCCAGCATTGAGTCTGGCGGCAAACGCCAGCCCGTGAAAAACGCGGCCAGGAGGTCTTCCTTTTTTAGAGCGGCGGCTAGCTTTCCGGCGTGTTGAGTGCCGGGGTGACAGACCATGACTTTCACGACTCCACGGGCGGGCCGCCGACGGCTAAAACCCCGCGACCACGGAGACCAGGCCGCTCCGCGGGTGCTGCATGCGGGACAGGCGACGATGGCCCCGTTTCCGATAACGAAGAAGCATCACTCGAAAAGGCTTTGTAGGCCGCCAGGCAAAGGCCGCAGCACATACAGGTATAGCCCGCAGTAGTAACCTGGCGCACGTTGCCGCTGAGTATTTCGACGAAACACGCCGACGCAAAAAGCAGGCAGACGTAATTGCCCGAGCGCAAGGCTTGAAAGCCCGCGACAATGAGCCGGAGGGTAAGAGCTGCGCGAAAGGCCAGATATAAAAAACCGGTGATGGGGCCGACTTCATAGATCACCCGCTCCCATTCACCTTCCACCCCCACCTCCGTTCGGGTCGTCGCGATAGCCAGGTTGCTGGTCGAGCCGACGCCAATCCCGAAAAGAGGGACACGCCCCGACCAATCAAAGGCCAGGGTGAAGGCATGGCTGTAGCGGTCAGCCAGCAGCTTTCCACCGGAACCCCCACTCTCTTCCTTGTAGGTCCAGCGTTCATCGAAGGCCGCACGTCCTTCACGGACAACGGCAAACTGGGACAAGAATGCTCCCGCAATGAGGAGGACGATGCTGAAACCGATGATGCCGCCGATGTTCCTGCCGGTCAGCAGGCTCGCCCCTCCGCCCACGACGGCCACGATGATTACGCCGATGACCAGGCTGCGACTGGCAGAGACGCTCATTGCCGCGAGGGTGGAAACCACCCCGACGCTCACCAGCCAGCGCGGGAAGATGCCCTTTGTCAAAAAACCACCCATGATCACGGCGGCGCAGAAGGTAAAGTAGTGGATGGGGCCGCTGATGAAGGAAAAGATCGCCGGAGGCCGAATCTTTCCGAAGACCGATCCGATCTGGGAACCGCCCTTAATGCTCGCCGCATTGAGCCAGTGCTCCGGGCCGACTTCAAACTGCACCACCATCAGGGCGGCCAGGAAGGGCGCGAGATACAGCGTCCAGCGGCCCAGAGTCGCGATCTCCTTCCGTCCAAACACGGCTGGCACCACCCAAATCAGCGGGAGATGAAGCACAAAAGTCCGCAAGCCAAAGGCTATGACGGTCACCGGCAGGTCGGTTGTGATGAATTGGGTAAGAGACTGAAGGGCAAACACCGCCGAGATGCCCCAAAAGACGCTGATCCAGCCGTTGACGGGAAACACCCGCGCGCGGAGCGCATAGAAATAGATCAGCAGCACGACTGGGTCTCGGACCAGGAGCAGCGCCATGGAGTATTGCGGCAAAATCCATTTCCGAATCGCTCCCTCGACCAGCCATAGAATGCAGTAAAGCCAGATCAGCCGGCGCGTCCAAACCAAAAGAGTCTGGTGCTCCTGACTGGATGTGTATGAGAAATCTGTGGGCACGGAAGTTAGCTTTGATGGATGAGAGGGTTCTCGGAAACTCGCCATCGGTTAGAGCATTGCAATTTCAATCTTAAAGGTTGTGTAAGAAGTTGCGCCACTGTGCTGCGCAGCAGCGGTAGGGACGGCATTCCGTGCCGTCCGGGGCGAGCGACAGCGAGGCGGTGGGTGGGATGGGCGCCCGCTTCGGAAGCCCGCCGCCTCGCTGCGCTCGCCCGGCGGACGGCACGGAGTGCCTTCCCTACCCGGCTGCGCCGATCTTGGTCACAGTTATCGGCGTTCGATGACATCGCGATAATGTGCAGCGTAAACGGAGAGCGGCTGGAGATACTCTTGCAATTCGCGATAGGTCGCCTCGCAGAGTTGTTCATAAGTATCGGGGTCCATCATCGCGGCCTTTTCGAGGAGAGCCTTTAACTCCCCGACCTGCCCTGGCTCGCACACCAGGGCGTGCCTTCCGCCCGCTTCGGGCAAACCGCCGTCGCGTGTGATGATGACGGGCACCGAGACATTGCGCGCTTCCATCGGCGTGAGGCCGAGATCTTCCTTCGTGTGGGGCGGCGTCACCATCCAGCAGGCGTGACGGATGGCGTCGTTCCGTTCCGCCTCTTCCACAAATCCCCGGATTTCGATTCCTTCGATTTTCTCCTCGCGGATTTTGGTCTCGATCATCGGACGCAGCGGCCCATCCCCGAGGAGAATCAGCGGCCACTGCTGTCGGTCGAGCTTGGCGCGCGCGTAGGCATCCACCAGTAGTTCCACGCCTTTGTTGGGAATCCACCGGGCGACGAAAATAAACCCGCGACGATCGGCCACCGGCACGGCGCCGGTGGGCAGATTGGAAATAACCGGAAGTCGTGCGCTCGCATGTTTCCGCCTTTCCGGATCCCAGGTGTTCCAATTGAACTCCGAATTGTACCAGCGCCGGTCGGCCATGTGCCACGCCGCGCGGCGCGCGAGTTCGCGGGGGCGAAAACTGCGGTGCCGCTGACTGTGCATGGTCAGCACGAGGGGCTTGCCAAAAAGTTTCGCGAGCAGCGCCACGTCGAAGCACGGGTTCTGGCAGTGAACGATGTCTGAGTTGCGAATGACCGCCGCCAGCTCGCGGGACGCGCGCTCGACAAAGGCGACTTGCGCGCCCGTGGCGCGGGCCGTTTTTTCCAGCAGCCAGTCGAGCTTGAACGTCGTCACCTTTTTCAGACAAAGCGTCACCTCCACGCCCGGCAGCGCGTGCAGCTCCTTCGCGAGCGCACAAATGAAAGTCTCCATGCCACCGAGCACGCCAAAGCAGGGGGAGACGATGGCGACTTTCATCGGGGAGAAGTGGGTTGGTGTTGCGATCATCCCAGCCGCACCGCGGAGCGCGCGGCTTCCATGCGCCGGACAAACTCCGCCGCCAGGTCGAGCGTCGTGTGCCTGGGTGCGCGGCGGGGCAGGCCGGCAAAGAAGCGGTCGGAGACGTCGCCGTTCGCGAGGATTAAGAGTGGGTCCGCGGGCGCGGCCAGTTGCAAGCGCTGGCGCGGCTGACTGTCATTGCGAGTCACCATCACGGGCAGGCCGTGATCCAGCATGGCGGCAGCGGCACTGCTCTTGCCGATGGCCGGCCAGGGAGTCGCCGCGATTCCAAAGTCGAGATTTTGCAAATACTGCGAGACGTTGGCTGTCGATAACTCGCCCAACTTACAAAAGCGGAAGTCGGGATAAGACGGCGCCAGCTTGTCCCAAATGGCTTCGCCTCCTCCACCCATACGTCCCGCCGCGAGGATCGTCACCTTCTGCCCGGTCTTCGCCGTCACGTTGCGGAGCGAGGAGAAAAAGGGTTCAGGTTCCCAATTCGGATAGATCGCTCCGAAAAAACCACCCACCAGATGCTCGCGGCGTTTCTTCGTGGAGACCGGAAGGCCGGGCAGACCTATCACTTGGAGAAACCAGTCCAAGCCGGGATCGGTGCTCACGGGAATGCTTCCAGCGAGGGGCAGTATGGACGCCTCCAACCCGATGGTGCGCAGGAGCGCCTGAAACAGCGGCGTGCTCGTCTCCAGCAATTTCGGCCGCAACGCGCGGACAGCGCGGCCAATCGCAATGCGCTGTAGCGCGCCCACCAGACGGTGCTTTGCCAGCGACCCCGTCTGAAACGCGATCCAAAGTTCCTGAAACATCACCTGCCAGTTCTCGCAACAGGCGGACAGTCGCGGCAGGTGGCGGGCCAGTCCGAACAGCAGACCCTTGGGATGATAGGCGTAACACGACATTTGAAAGCTCACCCACTCCGGCCGGAAATCCTTCAGCCGGGCGCAGGCGCGTTCGACGCGCTCCGCATCGGGCAGGCTGCTGGGAATGCGTTCCAACGCCACGCCCTCGGCGCTTTCACCGCGCACCGATTCAGTGGTGCCAGGCAGCCATCGGTCTTTGAAACCGATGACCAGCGGCGAATGCCCGAGAGTCTTCAACGCCGCGGCGAGTGAGAGCGTGTAGTCGGCCATGCCATCCTTGCCCGCTTCGGCGGAACTGGTGATGAAGGCAATGTTCATGGAGCAGGAGCGCAATGCGAACGCCCCGTCACGCTCTGGAGAAATAGATCGTGGGTGTGAGCGGCGATTCCCGGAGCGTCACCATTTTTGTGAATCCCATTTCCCGCAGAGTTTGCGTCGCCTGTGCGATGTCTCCGAATGGCGAGTGAAACTCGATCACGACCCGCTTCGTCTTGTCGAGCAACTCCCGATACGTCTCGAGTAAGGCGAACTCAGAGCCTTCAATGTCGCACTTAATCAGATGCACCACCGGCATTGTGGAGGTGAGCGCGTCGAGGTCCAAATAATTCACCCTCTGCGTGCCTCGTTTCGCGTCCCACTGCGCGTCAACCCCGGCATCTCCGACGAAATTAACGGTGTCCTCCTTGCCCAAATTCAGTTGCGCCGAGCCCTCCCGCCGGCCCACCAGTCCGGCGCAAACCTTCGCATCCACCCGATTGCCGGGCATCACCAGCCTGCGCCGAAGTTCCGCCTCGACCTTGGGAGACGCCTCGACCGGGCAGATCGTGAGTTCACCCAGGGGGCATTTTCGCAGAAACATGTCCGCCATCTGAAGGGTGAAGTATCCTGTGTTCGCGCCGAGATCGAGAACGCACAGCCGTTCCGCTCCGCCGTTGGTCTTCCATTCGGCAATGGCATCGTCCATGGCCTCCCGGTATTCGCCGTTCACGAACAGGTCATTGTAAGTACACCAATCCGCATAGTTCCGGACAATGACCTTGATGCCTGACCTCAGCGTGAAGTCCAGATGCATGCGCTCAGTTATGACCCTCCATACTGTGTGCTTGATCGTACTGATTAGAGACATAGGGATAAGAGCGAGTGCAATAGGTTATCCACGACGGCAAGCGGGTCCGATTTCATGAGCCGGACAACCGGGCCTTGAGTGCGGGCACGTCACAACAGGCCACATAGTTTTCCCGATTGGCGTCGCGCGCGTCTCCTTTTGTTCCGAGCTGACGATGCTCCTCGTCCCAGTAAAGGATCGAGTAGCCGTGCGCGGTGAAAGCTTCGAGCAATTGCTCTCCGGTGGCACCGTGCTTCTTTAGAGCGATCTCATTCAACTCAAAGAGCCAAATGCCAGCGCAGCCGCCCCGTAGCAGGGCACTGGCGCCTTCGAGCACCAACGCTTCGCTGCCTCGACATCCATTTTCACAATCACCTGTTCGGGCAACGGGTGGCGTTCGAGACAATCGTCCAGCCGCGAAACGGGGACGGTGATGACATTGGCTTCGGAATCTGCGCCGGTGGCAATCGAGCCGGTTTCCCGACCGGAGTCGCAGAAGCTCAGCTCGCCGGTGGTATTGCCGAGCGCGGTGCCGAAAACGTGGGCGTTTCCGAGCCGGTTCAGTTGTAACTGGTCGCGGAGCACTTCGAGGTTCCGAGGATTGGCCTCAAACGCCAAGAGCGGTCCTTCGGTGATGACGGTGGAGGCAAGGACGGTGTAAAATCCCACATTGGCGCCAATATCGATGAACGCGTCCGACGGCCGGAGAACGCGCAGGAGGAAATTCATTTCATCCCACTCCGGCAGCCCGTCGTAAACGACCATGCTGGAAAACGGGGAATCGCAGACTACTTTGAATCTCCGGTTCGCGCCCACCCGGATGACGGCGGGTCGCTTGTTCAGACGTTTGCGAAATTGCCACCAAGTAAAACGAAGCACCGCACGGGTGCGATGACGGCGATTGGCCGGGTGATTCAGCACGCAGCTTAGGAGCCATCGCAGCTCGGAAATCACGGCGAGCATCGGAGTCAGGCGTTTTGTTTGCGAAGTAACTTGGCGAAATCCATGCGCGAGGGCAGAACTGGCCGGGAAAATCCATGAATCGAATCCTTGATACCATCGTGTTCCGGTTGCGACAGGTCTGCTGGAGGGCGAGCGCTCGGGTAAGGACGAGTTACTGGAGGCTTCTCGGGATGCAACTTGGGGCGGGGACTCGTTTGCCAAGAATACACGTCACTTGGCCGCATCAGGTCTCCATTGGCTCCGGCTGTATTCTGGAGCCCGACATTTACTTCAAATTCGACGGGCCTTGGCGAGAGGGGCCATCCATTGTAATCAAAGATGGAACCTTCATCGGAAATGGCTGCGAGTTCAATTGTCACGAGAAGGTGGTCATCGGAAACCAATGCATGATCGCCGGGGGTTGCCGCTTTGTTGATAGCGATCACGGGTTCGCACTGCGCTCTCTTCCCATGATGCAGCAACGAGGAGTGAAATCTTCGATCTGCATTGAGGATGATGTGTGGATCGGTGCGAATGCCG
>JANXWQ010000510.1 GCA_025351065.1 Chthoniobacter sp.
CGCGGGCCTGTTTGACGAGCGGGTAGCCCGTGTAGTTGTGCGTGAGGCCGTAGAGGAGGCCGCTCTTTTTGACGATTGCTCCGAGCGTTTTCGCTTCGGCGAGATTGAAGGTGGCGGGCTTGTCCGAGAGGACGTGAAAGCCGTTTTCCAGCGCCATTTTCGCGGGCGGAAAGTGCATGTGGTTCGGCGTGACGATGGAGATGAAATCCATGCGCTTCTCCGTGGGCAGCGCCTTCTCGCGCTCGATCATTTCATGGAAGGTGCCGTAGCAACGGTCGGGCGGGAGGAAGAGATCCGCGCCGGAGTCGCGGGAGCGCTGCGGGTCGCTGGAGAAAGCGCCGCAGACGAGTTCGATCTGGCCGTCGATATTGGCGGCGATGCGATGCACTGCGCCGATGAAAGCGCCGCGCCCGCCGCCGACCATGCCCATGCGAATTTTTCTGCTCATAAAATAGTGGTGGTGTGAGTGGGGTGAAGGGTGGGCGCGCGTTGTAGGACGGCGCGGCGCGGGAAGGCGAGGGGATTTTTCGCGCGCTCATGGCGCCAGCCGCGCGCGGCAAAATTTTCTCGCGCGAACCCGGCGGGCGCGTATCCTCCGCGCGCCTTTTCACCAACCACACTATGGAACCAAAAGCAGACATCGCCCTCATCGGTCTGGCCGTCATGGGCCAGAACCTGATCCTCAACATGAACGACCACGGCTTCACCGTCGTCGCTTACAACCGTACCACCGCGAAGGTGGATGACTTCATGGCCAACGAGGCCAAGGGCACCAACGTCATTGGCGCGCATTCCATCGAGAAAATGGTCGCGCTGCTGAAGCGTCCGCGCCGCGTCATGCTCATGGTGAAAGCGGGCAAGCCGGTGGACGAATTCATCGACCAGCTCCTGCCGCACCTCGACGCCGGCGACATCATCATCGACGGCGGCAACTCGCTTTTCGACGACACCGCGCGGCGCGTGAAATACGTGGAGAGCAAAGGGCTGCTCTACATCGGCACGGGCGTTTCCGGCGGCGAAGAGGGCGCGCGTTTCGGCCCTTCGATTATGCCCGGTGGCTCGCCCGCGGCGTGGCCGCATGTGCAGGACATTTTCCAAAGCATCGCCGCGAAAGTGGGCGACGGCGCGCCGTGCTGCGACTGGGTGGGCGAGGGCGGCGCGGGCCATTACGTGAAGATGGTCCACAACGGGATCGAGTACGGCGACATGCAGCTCATCTGCGAAGCCTACCAGGTGATGAAGGACGGGCTCGGCATGACCGCGGATGAAATGAGCGCGGTCTTCGCCGAATGGAACAAGGGCGAACTCGACTCGTATCTCATCGAGATCACGCGCGACATCCTCGCGAAAAAGGACGACGACGGCGCGCCGCTCGTGGACAAAATCCTCGACACCGCTGGGCAGAAGGGCACGGGCAAATGGACGGTCATTTCCTCCGCCGAACTCGGCATCCCGATCACGCTCATGGCCGAGGCCGTGTATTCGCGCTGCGTCTCGGCGATGAAAGAGCGCCGCGTGGAAGCCTCGAAGGTGCTCAATGCGCCCGACGCGAAAATCTCCGGTGACCGCGCCGAGTTTGTGGAGGCGCTGCGGCAGGCGCTCTACGCGTCGAAAATCGTGAGCTACGCGCAGGGCTACATGCTGCTGCGCGCTGCGGCGGAGGAGTCGAAGTGGAATCTCAACTACGGCGGCATCGCGCTGATGTGGCGGGGCGGCTGCATCATCCGCAGCGCCTTTCTCGGCGACATCAAAAAGGCGTTCGAGAAAAACCCGGCGCTGACGAATCTGCTGCTCGATCCGTTCTTCACCGACGCCGTGAATGGCGCGCAGGCCGCCTGGCGCAAGGTGCTCAGCACGGCCATCGAGAAAGGCATCCCGATGCCCGCGTTCAGCACGGCGCTGGCGTTCTTCGACGGCTTCCGCAGCGCGCGCCTGCCGGCGAATCTGCTGCAAGCGCAGCGCGACTACTTCGGCGCGCACACCTACGAGCGCACGGACAAAGCGCGCGGCGAGTTTTTCCACACGAACTGGACCGGCCGCGGCGGCACCACCTCGTCGAGCACCTACACGGTGTAAGGCAGACGGTTCATCGTTTCTCGAAAAGGGCGCGGCGCGAGCCGCGCCCTTTTTCGTAATGGCATCCTGAGCGGAGGCGGGCGGCGGCTCGCTGTAGCTGTAGGGGAAGCTGTCAGCTTCCCCTACAGCGA
>JANXWQ010000420.1 GCA_025351065.1 Chthoniobacter sp.
GCGCGCACAAGAACGATCTGCGCGATCATGAGCGTGGACGGATTTATCGCGTGGTTTGGGACAAAGCTGCGAAGCCCGCGACCGCTCGCGACCTCGTCGCCGCGCTCGATGGCGATACGCAGTACGGCCGATTGCAAACGCAGCGGAAAATCGTCGAGGAGAAAAAGACCGACGCCGCTCCGGCGCTTACCGCACTGGTCAAAGCGAACGACGGCCACACCGGCGCGATCCACGCACTGTGGGCGCTAAACGGTCTCGGCGCGCTCGACGAGCCCACGCACAAAACCGCTCTCCTCGCCAAAGACCCCGCGCTCCGGCGCAATGCCATCCGCGCGCTCGGCAATGACCGCGCGGCGCAGGCGCTCTTTTTCGGCAGCGGCGTCATCAGCGACCCCGACCTCACCACGCGCCTCGCCGCGATGGTCAAGCTCGCCGCTTTCCCCACCACCCCAGAAATCAAAACCCTCGTCACCAAGCTCGCCGCCGATCCCCTCGTGCGCGCCGACGAATGGCTCGCCGAAGCCGCGCGCATCCTCGGCAAAAAACATCAGACGCAGATTTACACCGAAGGCCCGAACCTGCTCCCGAACCCCGGCTTTGAAACCCTCGCCGCCGACGGCCTGCCCGAAGGCTGGAAGCGCCGCGACTACGGCTCGCGCCCCGGCAACGCCGGCGCCGAATGGAAGGTCGTGACCGGCGACGGCAACATCCACAGCGGCACGAATGCCGTGCGCTGCATCGCGTTCGAGGAGGCCGACACCAGCTTCTTCGCCGACGTGCCGCTGAAGGCGAACACCGAATACAAACTCAGCGCGTGGATCAAAGGCCACGCCCTGCGCGGCAAAGTCAGCCTCAACGACAACGTCACCCACAACGAAACCGAAAAGGTCACGCGAGAGAGCGACTGGACGGAAGTCGAGACGACTTGGAACAGCGGCGACAAAACCACCGCCAGCATCAACCTCCTCCTCGTCGCGAAAGGCGACGGCTACTTCGACGACGTGAAGCTCACCGAACTCATCCCGCTCGGCGAAACCGCGGTGGCTGCGGGCGATGCGAAACGTGGCGAGGACATTTTTTGGAAACACCCCATCGCCGCGTGCATGAACTGCCACATGCTCGGCGGCAAAGGCGGCACCGTCGGCCCCGCGCTCGACGGCATCGCCACGCGCCAAAACGCCGCCTACCTCAGCGAGTCGCTGCTGGAACCCAGCAAGGTGCTCGCCAAAGGCTTCGAGCAGCTCGGCACCTCGCCGATGCCGCCGATGGGCCTCATCCTCAAGCCGCAGGAAATCGAGGACATCAAAGCCTTTCTGCAAACGCTCAAGCAGTAACGCCGCGCCTTTTTTCTGAGCGAATCTCCGTCTGCAAAACCGACCGGCGCGTGGAGCGTCCTGTGCCATCCACCCTTTGCGCGCTACATGGGCGGCGAGGTGATTTCCATGCTCGGCACCTGGATGCAAATGCTCGCGCAAGGCTGGGTCGTCACCGCGCTGACCACCAGCGCCTTCACCCTCGGCCTCGTCAATTTCGCCTCCGGCGTGCCCATGCTTTTGCTAACCATGTACGGCGGCTCGGTCGCGGATCGTTTCGACAAACGGCGCATCCTCATCGCCACGCAGATCGTGCAGGCCATGCTCGCCGTGGCTGTCGGCTGGCTGGTCGCCAGCCATCAGGTGCAGATCCTCCACATCGTCATCGCCGGCATGTGCCTGGGCATTTCCACGGCGTTTGAAATGCCCGCCGCCTCCGCACTCGTGCCAGAGCTGGTGGCGCGCGAACAGCTCTCCGCGGCCATCGCCGTGGATCGCTCGGTCTTTCACGCCACCCGCCTCGCCGGACCCGCACTCGGTGGCTGGGTGATCGGCTACTTCGGCACAGCGTCCGCGTTTTATCTCAATGCGCTGACTTTCGGCGCGCTCATCGCCGCGCTGCTCACGCTCCACCCGCGACCGCTCGGCACCGCGGAGGAAGAGCGCCAGCGGCAGGGCGGCATGAAGGAAGGCTGGGCCTTCGTCCGCGCGGACCGACCGAGTTTCAGCATGATCCTGCTGCTGGCGATTTCCTGTTTCTGCATCTCACCGTTTTTCATGATCCTCATGCCGCTCTACTCGCGGCACGTCCTGCACATCGCCGCCGCGCAGCACGGGCTGCTCATGGCGTCGTCGGGCATCGGCGCGTTCGTCGGCTCGATCTGGCTGCTCTCGATCCGGCGGGAAAAGCGCCACCTCTGGCTGCGCGCTGCCGTCGCCGCCGTGGTGGTGGCCATGGCCGCGCTCGCCCTCGCGCAGACGCTCATGCAGGGCATGGTCGCGATGATCGTCCTGACGCTCGGCACCTCCACGATCTTCGGCGTGGCGAATACCATCGTGCAGGAACGCGCGCCCGACCCCATCCGCGGACGCGTCTCCGCGATTGTCGGGCTGAGCTTCTTCGGCGTGCTGCCCTTCGCCGGCCTGCTCGTCACCGAATTCGCCGACCTCGCCGGCCTCCGCGTGGCGATGGGCACCGCCGCCGCGTGCTACGCGCTCGCCGCGTCCTTCGTCCTCCACCACCACCGCGCGGCGACTCTACCGCCGCTCCCGCACTAAGCGGCGCAGCCGCCGTCTCCGGGGAGCGCACGCCTCTTTCCGATTTCACCATTTGCTCGCTTCTCGCGGCGCGAACATGACGTAGTGAAATGCGTCCGCCAACCTCCCCGCCATGACTCCGAACCGCACCTTCCCGCTCGCCGTCGCCGCGCTGCTTGCGCTCCCGCCTTTCGCCCTCGCGCAAGAAGCAGGCGATGACGCCAAACCAAGCAAACAAGCCGCTCCCGGGGCGGACAGCGCCGAGGCGGCGGTGAAAAAACTCAGCGTCGCGCCGGGCTTGCAGGTCGAGGTGTGGGCAAGCGAACCGCTGCGGCAAAATCCCGTCGCGTTTTGCTTCGACGAAAAGGGACGCGCCTTCGTCGTCGAGACGGGCCGCCGCCGTTCGAGCGTGCCGGACATCCGGCGGCATGATGCGTGGCGGACCGAAAATCTCGGGCTGCGCACGGTCGAGGAGCGCATGAGGCGATTGAGGCACTCGTGCAGTGGAAGCAAAATCTCGGTCGCGACCGGGTGCTCGGCATCGTCCTCCCGCCTGGTTGGAAACGCGATTTCGATTCGACAAACATCTATCTCAATACCGACAAGCTTTTGTTTTCAGCACCCGACAGCATTCGTGTGGCGGCGGCGGATGCCTGCACCGTGCTGAAAACTCGCTGGGCAGAAGACGACCTCAAGAAACTGCTCGCCGATAAGAGCGCAACTGGCGCGGCACGTTCGTCCGCGCTTCGGGCGCTTGCAGCAATTCAGTTACCGAGCTTCGACAAGGCGATAGAACTCGCGCTGGCGTCGAATGACAAAACACTCATGCAAGCCGCACGGCAGCTTGTGTCCAAAACCTCACCCGATCCAAATGCGGTTATCGCGCCGGGCTTTGACAACGTGCTGGTGACGCTCAACAACGGCGACATGGTCGCCGGGCTGCTCAATGCGGAGGACGCCAACGAAGTCACGCTCGCCTCGCTCGTTGATGGCAAAAAACAGAAGGTCAAAAAAGCCGACATCAAAGAGCGCACGACCGTCCCCAGCGCCATGCCGCCCGGCCTCGGCGACGTGCTCGGCAAGCGCGGCCTGCGTGATGTGATCGAGTATCTCTCGACGGTGCAGTGAGCGTGGGAGCGGCGAGGTGGCGCGTGGCGCGCACCGCTCGCATGAACGACTTTCGCGAGGCTCCATAATCGCCTAGTGAAGGTGAGGATTAGCGGCAGCGGGGGCGGTTTGGGAATCGCCCCTCCCCGGGCCTACCGCGCGAGGCGGCGGAAGATCATGGGCTCTTCGGTGAAGAGTTTGCGCGGGTCGCCGGCGGCGATGAAGGCGGCGAGATGCTCGGTGGTGTCGGTGAGCAGGACGCTGTCGCCAAATTTCGACGCGGTGATTTTGCCGCGAAGCTGGCCGGCTTTGACGGCGGTGACGAAGGCGCTTTCGTTGGCGGTCCAGATGCGCAGGTCGCCGCGCCAGCTCACTTCGTAGCGGGCGAAGCCGTAGTGGAAGGACGGCTTTTTCGAGCCTTCCTTCAGCTCGATGAAGCTGAGGTAATTGTGTCCGGCGATCCTGGTGGCAAGGGCGTGGTAGCGCGTGGTGTCGAGGCGGCTTTTCAGCTCGTGGCCGACGGCGAGGATTTCGAGCTGGGTGGTGGTGCGGTGTATGCCTTTCGCGCTGTCGCTCGCACCGCGGTAGTGGAAATGCCAGTAGCCGCGCGCCGCGTTTGCGCCCTTGTCCTTGTCGATTTGCTGATAGACGCCCTCGAAGCGGGCGTCGATGAGCGAGGTGGCGGGTGTGGAAAGCGGGTTGACGGATTCGGGCAGACAGCCGGCTAGGAGGAGGCAGGTAGTGGCGAGGAGGGTGGGGAGGAGGTGGAATTTCATGGTGCGGTTCGGATGAGGTTCGGGGATTACTTGGAAAAATGCCGGCCGCCTCCGCCCCTTTCGGTTAGCGGTTCTCCACTCCGCCTTGGTCGCAGAGCCTCCAAAGGCTGCGTTCAAAATGACGGGCAGGTTTTGGTGCGCGAAGCGCGCGCGCTCTACAGCAACTCGGGGTAATGCGCGCGGGCAACGGCGTCGCATTGGGCGAGGATGGCGGTGGCGGTGTCGAGGTGCTGGATGTCGGCGATGAGTTGGGCGCAGGCGGCGCTGTCGAGCGCCTGGACGGCGCGTTTGACGCGGGGGACGGAGGCAGCGCCGGCGCTGAGTTCATCGACGCCAAGGCCGAGGAGGAGCGGAGTGAGCACGATGTCGCCGGCCATTTCGCCGCAGACACCGACCCATAGATTGCGCGCATGCGCGGCTTCGACGGTCATGCGGATAAGGCGGATGATTGCGGGATGCGTAGGCTCGTAGAGGTGCGCGATGTGCTCGTTCAGGCGATCGACGGCGATGGAGTACTGGATGAGGTCGTTCGTGCCGATGCTGAAAAAGCTGACCTCTTTCGCCAGGATGTCGGCGGAGATGGCGGCGCTGGGAATTTCGATCATCGCGCCGACTTCCATCGTCTCGCTGAAGGGCACGCCCTCGGCGCGCAACTCGGCGCGACATTCCTCGAGGATGACGTTGGCGCGGCGGAGTTCGTCCACGCCGGAGATCATGGGATACATCATCTTCACGTTGCCGCCGGCGCTGGCACGGAGGATGGCGCGGAGCTGAGTTTTGAAGACATCCACGCGCTCGAGGCAGAAGCGGATGGCCCGCCAGCCGAGGAAGGGATTCAGCTCCTCGGGCATGTGCAGGGTGCTCATGAATTTGTCGCCGCCGAGATCGAGGGTGCGGATGATGACGCTATGCGGCGCGGCGGCTTCGGCCACCTGGCGGTAGGCGGCGTACTGCTCCTCCTCGGTAGGGAGTTCGCTTTTGTTGAGGTAGAAAAACTCAGTGCGGTAGAGGCCCACGCCCTCGGCTCCGTTTTGCCGGACCTGCTCCATGTCGCCGGGCAGCTCGATATTCGCGGAGAGGATGACGTGGCGGCCGTCGAGCGTGGTGGAGGCGGTTTCGCGGAGGTGGGTGAGCTTTTCCTCGACCTCGGTTTTTTTGATTTCGAGTTCGCCGTATTCCCAGAGCGTCTGGTCGCTGGGGTTGACGATGATGAGGCCGTTGTAGCCGTCGAGCAGGATGTGGTCGCCGCTGGAGAGCTGAACGCTGGCGTCGTGAAGGCCGACGACGGCGGGGATGTTCAGCGAGCGCGCCATGATGGCGGTGTGCGAGGTCTTGCTGCCGACATCGGTGGCAAAGGCGAGGACCAGCGTGCGGTCGAGCTGCGCGGTGTCGGAGGGCGCGAGGTTGTGCGCGATAAGGATGTGCGGCGTGCCGATGCTGGAAAGGTCGCGCGCCTCCTTGCCCATGAGGTTGTGAATGATGCGGCGGGTGACATCGTGGATGTCGAGCGCGCGCTCGCGCAGATAGGGGTCGTCGATTTCGCTGAGCGTCTTGGCGTAGCGTCCGGCCACGTTTTGGAAGATGTGCTCCACGTTCATCTTGTCGCGCGCGAGGGTGCGCAGGACTTCGTCGATGAGGGTGCGGTCTTCGACGACGAGGAGGTGGGCGTCGAAAATGCCGGCGTCTTTGGCGCCGATGGATTCGGCGATGCGCTGCTGCATTTCCAAAATCTGCGCGCGGGTGGCGATCAGCGCGGTCTCGAAGCGCGCGATCTCCTCGGGGATTTCGCTTTCCTCGATGCGCCGCGAGGGCGCGGCCTCGTCGTCCGGGCGATAGACGAAGACGGTGCCGCGCGCGATGCCCGGCGAGACGCCGGTGCCCTGAAAGCGTTTTTCCTCGGCGGTGCTCATGGGTGGGAGCGGCGGTCAGTCCTCATCGAATTTGCGCGTGATGACGGCTTCGATTTCGGCGAGCGCCTTGTCAGCGTCCGCGCCCTCGCAGGTGATGAGCAGCTTCGAGCCCTGGCCCGCGGCGAGCATCATCAGGCCCATGATGCTTTTGCCGTTCACGCGCTCGCCGTCCTTTTCCACCCAGACCTCGCAGCGGAAACGGCTCGCCGCTTTCACAAACATGGCCGAGGGGCGCGCGTGCATGCCGAGCCGGTTCAGGATGATGAGTTCCTTCGTGGCTTTGCCGGGCGGGGTGGATTCGGTTTTGCGGCTGAGCAGGCCCATTAGGGTTCTTTCTTTTTCTGCATGGATTTTAGCAATCTTTCGTTGAATTCGACAGCGCTGTTCTGGCCCATGCTTTTGAGCTTCTGATCCATCGCGGCTACCTCCACAAGGCGGCCCAGGTCGCGGCCCATGCGCACGGGGATGGTGATGTGCGGGATCAGGATGTCCAAGATCTCGTAGTATTCCTGATCCAGCCCGATGCGATCGACTTCCTCCAGCTCCTGCCAGTCCTTGAGGGTCACGATGAGGTCGAGCCGTTTTTCCAGCCGCACGGAGCCGACGCCAAAGACCGACATGACATTGATGACGCCGATCCCGCGCACCTCCATGTGGTAGCGCGTGAGGTCGGGCGAAGTGCCCACCAGCTCGCGGCCCTCCAGCGCGCGGAAGCGCGTCATGTCATCGCTCACGAGGCTGTGCCCGCGCTCGATGAGGCCGAGCACGCACTCGCTTTTGCCAATGCCGCTGGAGCCGCGGATGAGCGTGCCCACGCCCATGACATCCATCATGCTGCCGTACTCGCTTTTCGTCGGCGCAAAGTCGAACTCCAGCGCGAGCGTGGCCGCATTGGTGTAGCGCATCGTGATCATCGGCGTGCGAAAGACGGCCACGCCCGCGGCCTCGGCTTCTTCGAGCAGCGCCGACGGCGGTTTCGCCGAGCGCGAAATAACGATGCACGGGATGGGCTCCGCGCACAGCGCGCGAAAGCGGACGCGCACCTCGGCGTCCGCGAGGCTCTTGAGATACGACAACTCGGCGCTGCCGAGCACCTGGATCCGCTTGGCCGCGAAGTAGCTGAAAAAGCCGGCCAGCGCGAGGCCGGGGCGGTTGATGGTGGGCTCGCGGATGCGCCGGTCGAAGCCCGTGTCCGAGCCGAGCAGTTTCATCTGCAAGGACTCGGAGTGGCGGGTGTAAAACTCGCCCACGGTCACGGACGGGCTTTTGGTTTCGGGCGCACTCATCGGTTTGTCCCCACTCTAGCCATCGGCCAAAACCGGCAAGAAGCGGAAAATCAAGATTTTGTACGATTGGCGAAACTGAGGGGGTTCATCCGTGGCGGCGCTCCGTCTTTTTAACGCAGAGGCGCAGAGAGCGCAGAGGTTCGGACTGTAAAAATCTCACCGTGACGAAGGCCACGCGCCCCTTCTTCCTCTGCGCCTCTGCGTCTCTGCGTAAAAAAACCGCCCGCCGTCGTTCACGGCACCGCCTGCTTCGCGGTGTAGCGGATGCGGAGGAGCTGGCCGGAGCGCGGGGTGAAATGCTCGTCATGCACATTCGTCCGGCGTACGAGGACGAGCAGGCTGCCGTCGGCTTCCACCGCGAGATCGACGGGGTTTGGCAGGCGCTGCGCAAAGGGCGTGCTTTCCGCCGGCTGCGCGGGGTCGAGCAGGCGCAGCCACCCGGCGGAGAAGTCCGCGAAGATCAGCCTGCCCACATATTCCGTGGGGAACTGCACTTTCGGCGGGTTGTAAAAAACGACGCCGGAAATGCAGGTGCCGAGCGCGCGGTTGTAGGTGAACAGCGGCTTCGTGAACTCGGGCCTGTTGCCCGCCAAACCCTCGGCCATCGGCCATCCGTAGTTTGCGCCCGGCGCGGCTTCGTCGATTTCCTCAAACAACTCCTGGCCCACATCCGCGATCATCATCCGTCCGGTGCCGGGCTGCACCGCGAGGCCAAACGGATTGCGCAAACCGAGCGCGTAAATCGCGCGATATTTTCCCGCCGCCGTTTTGAAAAACGGGTTGTCCTCCGGAATCGAGCCGTCGGCATTGAAGCGCAGCAGCTTGCCGTGGATCGACTCCATGGACTGCGCGGGATCGCGCACGTTGTGCTCGCCGAGCGGCACGTAAAGTTTCCCATCCGCGCCAAACCGCAGCGCCCCGCCCTGATGCGCGCCGGGATATTTTCCCGTGCGCAGACTTTGATCCTCGCCCTCGATCATCACCAGCTCGCTGCCCGCCACCGCGCGGTCGCCGTTGGCGGTGAAGCGGCTCACCACATGATGCGGGAACGGCTCGCGCCGCACGTAATGCACATAGACAAACGGCTCCGTCGGAAAGCGCGGATGCAGCGCCACGCCGATCACCCCGCGCTCCCAGAAATCGTCCACCGCGATGCGCAGAAACGGCTCGTCGAGCAGCCGCCCGTCCTTCACCACGCGGATCGCGCCGGTCTGCTCGCAAATAAAAATGCGCCCGTCGCGCGCCACATCCATCGTCACCACCGCGTCCAGCCCTTCGCACACCGTCTCCACCGCGAAACCCTCCGGCACTTCCACCTCCGCGCACAGCGGGCGTGCGAGTGCGGCGAGGATGATGAGGACGGCGGCCAGCGTGGGGAGAAAAGACATGGGCATCCGTCTATCCTAACGCGGCCAGCTTTTCGCCAGAAAATCCGCCCCCGACTAAGCCGGCCCCACCGGCCCCACCGGCCCCGTCGGTCCGGACGCCAGTTGCTTGCGGGCGAGCGGGCCGAGCACGGGAATCTCCCATTCCTTGTTCGAGAACGCTTTGACGATGGCGATCACATACACCACGAACCAGCCCAGCCAAACGACGAGAAAGAGGATGTGCAAAAGCAGCGCCACCAGCCAGCCGAGCAGCGGGACGTGCAGGAAAATTGCCGAAAGAATTTGCACGGCAATCGAGGCGGCAACGATGGCTCCGCCGAGAAAGACGGACTGCATCGCGTAGAAACGAACGAAGGCATTTTTCTTTTCGAGCGCCAGAAAAATGATGCCGCCGACGAGCGTGAATATCGTCGCCAAACCCGCGGCGACATTCGGCTGGAGGCCCGTGCCCTCGGCCGGCGGCGGGGGCGTGGCGGAAGCGGGCGGGGTGGCAGGTGCGGGCGCGGGCGTGACGGAATCGGACATGGTGGAGCGAGGCTAGGAGTGGAGGTGGTGGTGTCAAGACAACCACCCGGCGCGCGGCCAAACCTTCGCCGGAAATTTCCTCATTTACGCCCCGCGGAAAAAACGTATTCTCCGCCCGTTCTTCGTTCCGCCGCCTGCCCGTGCCGGAATCTTTCCCCCAGGGCAAGCGCACCTGAAACCAACACACCAAAATCCGAAGACTATGGGCAAGAAAGACACCACCGCCAAACCCGCCGCTCCGGCGCAACGCCCCGCCAAACCGGCCGCCGCCGCTCCCAACGGTGCCAAAAAACCCGCGGCAGCAAAGCAGCCCGGCACAACCGCACGCACGACCAAACCCGCAACCCGTGCCGTCAAGACCGTCGCGGCCAAAGCTCCGGCTTTCACGACCGACGACGTGGCCCTGCGCGCCTACTTCATCGCCGAAAAACGCCGCCACCTCGGCCAGCCCGGCAGCGAGCACGGCGACTGGCTCGAAGCCGAACGGCAACTCCTCGCCGAGAGCAAAGCCCCGAAAAAATCCGCGCGCTAAGCGTCGCCCGTGCCCGCTTCGCCCGATCCGCTGCCCGCGCTCGCCGACGCTCTGCGCGAGCGCCTCACCCTCATCGCCGACCGCCCCTTTTACCAGCGCGATCCCGCCGCACACCTCGCCGCGCTCGAGGCGGTTTCCGCGCGTATCACCGAGCTCGCCGCGCAGCTTCCGCCCGGCACCGATCCGCAGCTCGCGCACTACCTCCAGCGGTGCAGCTACGACAAAGCCCTCGCCTTTCTCGAAGCCCAGCCCGCGTGACCACGCCGGCCCTTTCGCCCGCTACTGGGTCTCCGTCGAGCCGATGAAAAGGCCGAGCTGATCGAGGTATTCGGCCTTCGTCTGGCTCGCCTGGATGAGCAGTTCGCGGCCCTCCTTGTCCTTGTTGTTGAAAAAGGCGAAGACGCCGAGGTACCACGCGCGGTCGGCGAGCTTGTCGGGCGGGAGCGCGGCGCGGAGAAAGGACTGGCCCATCGCGAAAATGCAGTCGTTCGAGAGGTCCGTCCACGGCACCGGCACAGTGCCGAACTGCGAGACGATCTCGACCTGCGTGTCGTTCGCCCGATGGGCGCCGCCCGCGAGTTGCGCGCCGCTCTTTTTCACCAGCGGCGCGGCGTAGCCGATGGCCGTGAGGTCGGCGATCAGCGTCGCCTTGAAACGCGCCAGCCACTCCGTTTTCTTGACCATCGCCGCGGCGAGCTTTTTGCCCCGCTCGCCCTGCACGGGCACGGCTTTGGCGAGCGCGTAGGCGTCGGCGTAGCGGTGGAGCTGGCAGAGCGTGAGCAGCTTCGTTTTCATTTCGCCGAGCGCCTTCATGTCCGCCGCGTCCGTGGCCGTCATCTTCGCCGCGAGGACTTCTTTTTCGGCGGCGATTTTTCCCTGCAAATCCTTCGCCAGCGCCACCATCCGCTCGCCAATTACGCCGGGCAGTTTCAGCTTCGTCTTCGCTTCCTCCGTCGTGGCGAGCGCCGCCTCACGCTCAGCCAAAGTGCCCGCGCCTTCCACCGCCGCGACCGCCACCGCGTAGGTCGCGGAATCCGCGATGAAGGGCGCGGCCAGCGCCTTGTACTCCGCCACCCACGCCGCCTTGGCCGGCAGCGCCGTGGCGCTGAACTCGCGGAAAAGCGCGCCCGCGCTGGCGAAATCCTGGAGCGCCCAGTCCTTCGCCGCGCAGACCAGCAGCGCCATGGCCTCCTCGCCGTCCGGCTCCAGTGCTTGCACGGCGGCGGGCGGCACCGCGTCGCCGGTCGCGGCCAGCCTCGCCGTCGCCACGAAAAAATTCGCCAGCCGCTGCTCCGTCGGATCGGTGGAAAAAACGCCGCGCCCTTCGATTTTTGCGAAATCCGCGCGCCCTTCCTCCACGCGGCCCGCCAGAAATTCCGCCAGCCCCGCGTGCAGCGTGATCCAGTTCAGCCGCGGCTGCGGCACATTCGGCAGCGCCTCCAGCGCGCGGAAAGCCGCCGCCGCTTTCGCCCCGTCGCTCCCCGCCAGCAGCATGCGCGCGGCCTGGTATTTTCCATCAATGCCCCCGCCACCGTGCGCCTCCTCCTCCACCTCAGCCGCCGTCCGCGGGCGCAGATGCTCGCGCACTTTGTAGCCGCCGATCCCCACCGCCACCACCAGCGCCGTCACC
>JANXWQ010000457.1 GCA_025351065.1 Chthoniobacter sp.
CGCCCGCACATGGTCGAGCACAACACCGACTTCGCCCGGCTCATGGTCGGCTACCATCTGCGGACGTTTGTGAAACCGGGCATCACCGGGCTGGCCCAGGTGCGCGGCTTTCGTGGCGAAGTCCATTCCGTCGCCGACATCCGGCACCGGCTGGAGTCCGACATTTCCTACATCGAGGACTGGCGGCTGGTGCTCGATGTCGCGATCATTTTCCGCACCGCGCTCCAAGTCGTGCTGCTCGCCGGCAATTTCCTCGCCCGTAAAATCGGCGGCCCGCGCACCGTGCCCGCGCCCGCCTGCGCCCCCGCACCGCTGGCGGCCGCGGCGGGTGCGCCGGAGAGCTACCGTCCGGCTTACTTCCGGCGCGACTACCGGCAGATTCTGGGGCTGCGCTTCTTCGTCGGCAGCGCCGCGCAGGCCGTCGAAATCGGCACGGAAGGCGGCCTCGTCGTCGCGCCCGCCGCGCCCATGCTCCTCGCGCTCGAGGACGACCCCGCGCACCGTGCTGCCGTGCTCGGCAGCGACCTGCTGCTCACCGACAGCGGCCTGCTCGTGCTGCTGTGGAAACTGATGACCGGCGAATCCATCACCCGCGTCTCCGGCCTCGAATACCTCAAACTCCTCCTCGCCCAGCCCGCCCTGCGCGAGCCGCACGCCACCCTCTGGGTCATGCCCAACGCCGCCTCCATGACCCTCAACCTCGCGTGGCTCCAGGACCAAGGCCTTCCCGTCACGGAAGACGACTGCTACCTCGCGCCCGCCTACGACCGCGCGAAAATCACCGACCCCGCGCTGCTCGAGATTTTGCGCCAGCGCCGCCCACGCCACGTCATCATGGCTATCGGCGGCGGCGTGCAGGAAAAGCTGGGCGCCGACCTCTTGCGCCAGCTCGACTACCGGCCCTCCATCCACTGCACCGGCGCGGCCATCGGCTTCCTCAGCGGCGACCAGGTGACCATCCCCATGTGGGCCGACCGCCTGCGCCTCGGCTGGCTCTTCCGCTGTCTCGACAAGCCCGCCACCTTCGTCCCCCGCTACTGGGCCTCGCGCAAACTCCTCGGGCTGATGATCGAATACCACGGCCGCCTGCCCGAGGCCGCGGGCGCAGCGTTCGACGGCAAAAGCGTGCCCTTGCCCGCGAGCCCCGACGCCCCGCTTCCGCCGCGCTCCACGGCGAGCCACATCGGGCGCGGGTAGCTTCGGGAGTGGTGAAAAAAACGCGGCCCGCGCGCGCGGGGGTGAAAGTCTCCCCGCCATTCGAGCCGGGCGCGTGGTTTTAGGCAGTGCGTTTTTTTGTTGCCGCGTCTCCGCTGTTCACACGCCCAGCTCACCCAAGACACCCATCCACGAAAACCATCCGCCCGCCCCGCCGCATCCTCGCCACCTCCGCCACCGCGCTCCTTGCGCTGGCCTTTCTCCCCACCGGCGCGCACGCCACACCCGGCACATGGGACGACGGCGGCACTCCGAGTGCCAACTGGAGCACGGACACCAACTGGGTGGGCGATGTTATTCCTGTCAACGGCGACAACCTCGACTTCAGCGCCCACGCCGGCGTCGCCAATCTCACGGTCAACCACGACATCGTGGCGTCGAGTTTCGGCTCCATCACTTTCACCAACAAGCAGTTCACCATCGGCGGCAGCGGGCTCGCGCTCAGTGGCGGCATCTTCAATAACAGCGCGGTCACGCAGACTATCACGTTCAGCGCCGGGAACGCCCTTGCGCTCAACGCATCGCAGCAGTTCAATGCGCAGGGTGGTGCGCTGGTCGTTACCTCGTCGGTGAATTTTAGCCCCAACGTCGTGCTCACCGTCACTGGCGCGCTGAACACCACCCTCAGCGGTCTGTTAGTTGGTAACGCCACCAACAGCATCACAAAAAACGGCGCGGGCATCCTGACGCTCTCCGCCGCAAATGTTTACGGCGGCACCACCACGCTGGCCTTTGGCACGCTGAGCGCGCAAAACGCCACCGCCCTGGGCACCAGCACGCTGGCGCTCAATGGTGGCACGCTGGACTTCGGCGGGGCCAATGCCGTGTCGCTGGCCAACCCCGTAACCATCGGCGGGGACTTTACGTTCAGCACGACCGCCGCCGCTGGCAATGGACACCTCACGGGTAACATCGCCCTCGGCGCGGTCACCCATACCGTCACCGTCGCGGACGCCCACACCATCACTTGGGACGGCATTGTCAGCGGAACCGCCGGCATTACTTTTGCCGGCACCTCATTATCTTATGCTGGAGCGGCGGCCAATACCTACAGCGGGCTGACCACGGTCGGGAGCGGCTTCCATTTGAAGTTATTCAAGAATGCCGGCGTCAACGCGCTCGCTGGAGACGTGCTGGTGCAAAATGGTGGGCGGCTGACCATGGGTGCGTCCGAGCAGATCGCCGACACGGCCACGGTGACCCTCGAAGCCGGCGCCACGGCGCGCATCCTGAACAACGGCACTGAGACGATAGGGACGCTGAATGGCGCGGGCACCTTCGACATCAATGGCGGCGGGCCGGTTGGCACCGCGACAGTGCGGGTCGGGGCCGGAATCTTCAGCGGCGTTTTGTCGAGCACGAGTAACACCAGCGACTTCGTGAAACTCACCTCCGGCACGCTCACTCTCTCCGGGGCGAACACCTATACTGGCGCGACCAAGGTGGAAAGAGGCACGCTCCTGCTCGGCGTGAACAATACGCTGCCGGTGGGCACCGACGTGACGATCCACGACGCCACCGGAGCGGGCAGTGCGGTGCTGGATTTGAATGGTTTCAATCAGACCGTCAAATCGCTGACCTTTATCGCCCCGAGCATCGGGTCGAACGTGGCCTTGCACGGCGGCGTGCTCACGCTGGGGGGCGACATTTTCCTGGTGAATAACACGACCAACCCAGGCACTGCGGGGGTCTCGGTCATCCAGGCCAACGGCAATGCGGCCAGTGCGCTGGATCTGGGCGGGGCGACGCGCACGTTCTTTATCGCCGGGCAAAGCCACAACGGGATTGATCTGGCGGTGGAAGGTGTCATCCAAGGCACCGGCGGGGTGGTCATCAATGCGACGCCGAGCACCTCCAACGGCAGCGAGGGCGGCGTCTTCTTTCAAGCGGCGAATACCTACACCGGCGCGACCACCGTGGCCCGCGGACGGCTCACCACCCAGGCCGTGGGCGCCCTGCCTACGACGACCGATCTGATCCTCGGCACCGCGGCTTCGGCGTTCACGGGCGACCTGGAACTGCGTGGCGTCAGTCAGACGGTCAATAGCATCGCCCTCGCCGCGGGAAACACCGGGGGCGTGAATAACTACATCACTACTTCTGCGGCGTTTGGCCCGGCCACTTTCACCGTGAGCAGCACCACGACCGACAGCACCTTTGCCGGCCTTATCACCGGCCCGGTCACGCTGGTCAAGGACGGGGATCGAAACGTCCTGGACACGACGCTGACGTTGACGGCGGCGAACACCTACACCGGGGACACGAAGGTCAATGACGGGACAACCAAAGTGGGCATAGACAACGCCCTGCCCGTCGCCAGGAACGTAATCGTGAACCGGCCGAACGGGGACGGTAATGCCACCTTCGATGTCAATGGTTTCAACCAGACCGTCAATGACCTTCATCTCATCGCACCCACGACGAACAATGGCGCCGACACCAAGGTAACTATCGGAGTCGGCAAACTGACCGTCACCGGTGCCATCAGCCTGGACGATAACACCACGGACAATGGTAACGGAGAACCGGGCGAGATTTCTTCCACCACCGGTTTCCTGGAGCTTAACGGCGGGTTGCGTAACATCAACGTGGCCGGTAACAACCTCAATCACGATCTGACCATCTCGGCCATCGTGCAAAACGGCGGGATCAATTTCACCGGCATGGAGAGCGCGTCAGTGGGTGGGCAGTTCGGCACGCTGCAACTGACCAGAGTGAACACCTATGCGGGCGGGACGGTAATTAACGACGGCATCGTAGCTATCACCAACGATAACAACCTCGGCGCGGTGGCCGGGCAGGTGACCTTCAATGACTTCGCCGGCGGCATCCCAAGTGCGTTGCGTTTTGACAGCGCGGTGCTGCTGGTGGCCGGACGCACGCTCTTCCTGGGCAGCAATGGCACACTCGACCCGAACGGACTCACCTCCACCGTCGCCTCGCTCGTCACCGGTGGCGGCATCCTCATCATAGATCACATCAACAACCAGTCCACCCCCGGCGGACGCGTGATCCTGACCAACCTCGCCAACAGCCACAGCGGCGGCACCGCCATCTTCGACGGCACCACCCTGCAGGTCAGCAGCGCGGCTCCGCTGGGCAGCGGGCCGATTTACTTCGACGGCGGCGGCATCCTCAATGCCGCGGGTAACTTGGTGACTAACAAGAGCGTGATCCTCGCCCCGCAAACCGCGCTCGGCGGCAGCGGCACGGGCAAAAGTGTTTTCGACGCCAGTGCCGGCACCGTCTCGAAACTCGACGGGGTTATTTCCGGCATCGGCCAACTGACCAAGATCGGCGCGGGCGAACTGACCCTCACCGCTCGAATAGCTATGAAGGCGGCACTCACATTGATTTTGGCACCCTCTCGGTCGGCAGCGATCATGCGCTGGGCAAAGGCGATGTGGTCTTGAATGTCGGCGTCCTGCGCACTTACAATGGCCCGCGCGACATCAACGTGGAGCGCAATTACTTGCAGTTCGGTACCGGAGCAACGGCACTTACAACGGCGGCACCCTGCGCCTCGGCATCGGCGGGCCGGGCAAGGGCCAGAGCGACCGTCTCGTGGTCGCCGGCACCGCGACGCTGGCCGGCACGCTCGATCTCGTGCGGCTCAATGGCTATAACCCGAAGCGCGGCGACAAGGTGCAGCTTGTGACGGCGGCGGGCGGAGTTATCGGCCGATTTATCGACGTGGACAACCCCTTTGGCTCCAAAGGCACGCTGCTCAGCACGGGCATCGTCTATAAGCCGCATGAGGTGTTGCTCGAAGCGATCCAGGGTTCCTTCCTCCATGACCTCGGCGGACTGACGCCGAACCAGAAAGCCGTGGCCCGCGTGCTCGACGGCCTGGGCAATGGCAACAAGGCCGGCAAGCTGCTCGACTTCCTCGACCGCGAGCCGCTGGGCAGCCTGCGCCATGACCTCGATATGATCGCGCCCGAGGAACTGGCCTCGAGCTTCAACCTCTCCGTCTCGCTTGCCAACGTGCAGGCCTCGAACCTCGAGCGCCGCATGGGTGACATCCAAGCCGGCAGCGCGGGCTTTAGCGCCAGCGGCTATGCCTCGAACGCGGGTGGCCCGAGTTACAGCCGCGGCGGCAGCTACGGCCCGGCGGGCAAAGGGGGCAAGGAACTCCGCGCGCCGGAAGACCCGCGGCTGGGTGTGTTTGTGACCGGCGTGGGTGAGTTCACTAACATCGGCAATACTAACAACGCGCGCGGCTATGACCTGACGACCGGCGGCTTTACCCTCGGCGTGGATTACAAGCTGACGCCGAACTGGGCCATCGGCATCCACACCGGTTACGCCAGGAGCAGCGCCGACCTGACCGGCAGTGGCAAACTGACCGTGGACGGCGCGAAGCTCGGGCTTTACGCGACTTACTTCACCGGCACCGGCTTTTACGCCGATGCGGCAGTCAGCGGCGGCTATAACAACGACGACACCCGGCGCTCCGCCATCCAAGGCACCGCCCGCGGGAGCACCAAGGGCGGCGAGTTCAACGCGCTCTTTGCCACCGGCTATGACTACAAGACCGGCGGCCTCACCATCGGCCCGGTGGCGAGCGTGCAATATACCAACATCGGCCTGACCAAGTTCCGCGAGCATGGGTCGCTGGCCGCGCTCCAGTTCAAGGATCAGTTCGCCGAAAGCCTGCGCACCGCCGTCGGGGTGAAAGCGACCTACGACTGGCAGACGGGCGGCGGCGTGGTCATCCGGCCCGAAGTGCGCGCGTCGTGGCAGCATGAATTTGGCGAAGGCGACTACGCCCTCGACTCGCGCCTCGCCAATGTCCCCGGCAAGAACTTCACCGTCACCGGCCCCGCCATCGGCGACGACAGCCTGCTCGTCGGCGCGGGCCTGCGCCGGTCGTAAAACGTTCAAAATTATTTTCGTTCCAACTGGCCTCGCACGGCAAGAACCGCCCGCCAAGCCTTTGCCACAAAGGATCTCCGGTCGCCGTCATTTGTGAGAAAACAGCGTTGACGCCCGGCGGCGAACCTGAAAATCTCTCCCCCAGTATGGAGCCTAATACGCGCACCGAACAGTCTTTGGTTTAGACCACGCACCGCCCCGACCCGCAACCCTGCCCACGAAAACAACCTCTCCTCAACCCACGCGAAGCACACTATGAAAACGACCCCGCTCAGCAAATCCACGAAACGCCCGTCCATCCTCACCGCGTCCATCGGCGCGCTCATCGGCATCTCCCTCCTCGGCCTCACACCCGCCGCGAAGGCGATCGAGTACTGGGATCCGACTGGAGTTTTGAACGATGGCGTCATCAGCGGCGGAACGGGCACATGGGACAACGCGATCTCTGCTACGTGGACGAATGCCACGGGAACCGCCGATGGAACCTACACCTCCAAGACCAATCCGGCGGTCTTCCAAGGAGTCACCGGCACGGTCACCATCGCTGTGGGCAATGTCATCTCCTTTAGTGAACTGGATTTCGTCCAGACCGGCTACGTCATCAACGGTTCCGCGGGCGGCGTGTTGGCGCTGAACAACGCGACGAACACCATCATCGTGTCCTCCCCAGGAACGGCGACGATCAACGCGCTGATGGTGAATGGCGCGGCTGGCGGCCTGGTCGTGGGCAATGCGGGGGTGACCGGGACTTTGATCCTGACGAATGCGGCGAACAACTACGCGGGCGGCACTGTGCTCAACGGCACGACCACGCTGCTTAGCAATGCCGCGACGACCACGCTGGGCCTCGGGCCGGTGACGATCAACGGCAGCGGCAGCACCTTCGGCACGGGCATCGCGGGCGCGGCGACGATCACCAATGACGTGAACATCAATGCCGGCGCGGGCGGCAACGTCAACCTGACCAGCGGCGCGGGCGGGCTGACTTTGACTAACCTGAATCTCCAGACCACGGGGAAGATCACCAGCCTGGGTGCCGGAGG
>JANXWQ010000516.1 GCA_025351065.1 Chthoniobacter sp.
GCCGGCAGTATCTGGAATCGCTCGTGCGGCAGGGCGAGGAAGAGGCCGGGAAGATCGCGCAGGAATACCGGCAGGCGAGCGCGCAGAATGAGCGGGAATATGCGGAGACAGCGGCGGCGCTGGCGGAGAAACAGGAACTCACCGCCGGGGAAGCCGCGGAGGTGAGCCAGCTCTGGCGGAAGCTGGTGACGCTGTTTCACCCCGACCGCTTCGCGCACGAGCCGGAGAAGCAGGAGACTTATCACAAGCTGACCGCGGCGATTAACCACGCGAAGGACCACGGCGATCTGGCCACGCAGAGCGCCGCCTCGCCGAAGACCGCCATAATCGATTGGGCTTCATCCTGCGGCAAGGCTGGGCGGCGCTCGATTTCGGTGAGGAGCGCGAGATCGCGCAACTGCGCCGCCTGTGGACTCACATCGAACTGGAAGTCCTCCGCGTGCTGGAGGCGGGCAACGCGCTCAAGGAGAGTCCCGATTACGAGCTGCACCGGCTGACGACGCAGACTCCGGCGCTTTTCGACGAGACGGTGAGGCGGCACGTCGAGAGCTTGGAGAAAGAACTAACGGGGCTGACGAGCGAGGCGGCGGAGCTCGCGCGGGAGATCGAGGAACGCACGGGTGAGGCGGTGCCGGGTTAGAGCGTGTTAGGCACTTCGTGCGACTGGCGGGTGGGAGCACCAACGGTGCGAAACAAGCCAGCCCAGGGCTACGCCCTGGGAAGCCGGAAAAAAAGCCAGGCCCTTGAAAGGGCGGCACAACGCTGTTGCGCCCCTCCAGGGCTTGGTCTGATTCCACGCATTATCCAGGGAGTTGCCCTGGGCTGGCTTGTCGCCGGGCCTTTGGCCCTCGTCGGCGCACGCCCATGCCAAGTGCATGACAGGCTCTGGCTGTGGAGGCTCAAAAGCTTGTCCATGTGGAGGCGGAGACCGGCGATATCGGGCGGTTCAGACGTTTTCGCCGAAGTCGATGGAGGACGCGAGTTTCGCGTGGAGTTCGTCGAGGAGATCGGGGTGCATGAATTCGTATTTATCGGGAATGTGGAGCGCGATGACGCGCTTGCCGGCGAGCGCGTCGGGAAACTTCAGCCGGAGCCGGTGGAGGTGCGATTTCTCCATGACGAAAATGATGTCCGCCCAGCCGATGTGGCCCGCAGTGACGACGATGCGCGCCTCGGGTTGCGTCCCGGCGGAACGGACTTCGTAGCCAGCTAGCCCCTCCATCATTTTCTCCGCCGTGAGGCTGCGCCGGCGATTGCGGCTGCAGACGAAAAGTACCTTCGTCGGATGTTCCGCGCCGCCGCTCAATACCGCTTCCGCATGTTGCTCGGCAGGATGTTCAGCTCGTTGCGGTACTTCGCCACGGTGCGCCGCGCGATGGGGATGCCGCGCTTTTCGAGGACTTCCACGATCTCTTTGTCACTCAGCGGAGTCTTGTCGTCCTCGGCTTTCACCAGTTCGGCGATCGCGCCTTTAACGCTCGTGTTGCTCATGGATTCGCCGCCGGAGGTCTGGTAGCCGGGCGTGAAAAAATACTTCATGTCGAAGACGCCCCACGGCGTCGCCATGTATTTGCCGGAGATGGCGCGGCTCACCGTGGTCTCGTGGACGCCCACGATGTCGGCAATCTGCACCAAGGTCAGTGGCTTCAGTCCGCTCGGGCCGACTTCGAGAAACTCCTTCTGCTTCGCCACGATCTCGTGGGCGATGTTCGAGATGGTCTGCTGGCGCTGGTGGATGGACTTGATGAGAAATTTCCCGCTGCGGATTTTGTCGCGGATGTAGTCCTTCACCTCGGCCCCGCCTTTGTCCTGCGCCATGAGATCCTTGTAGGTGTTGCTGATACGCAGGTGCGGGATCTGTTCGCCGTTGAGCGAGATGGCCCACTCGCCGCCGATCTTTTCCACGTTCACGTCGGGCAGCACGTAGTTGTTCGGGTCGGGGGTGAAAATCTGGCCGGGCTTCGGATCGAGCGAGCCGATGAAACCGGCGGCGCGCTGCACCTGCTCGGCAGTGGTGCCGAGGCGGCGGGCGATTTCGGGGAAGCGCCGCTTGCCCAAGTCTTCGATGTGCCGGTCCACGATGCGGTACTCGAGGCTCTGCTCTTTGCTCAGCCGCCGGAGCTGGATGAGCAGGCACTCCCGCAGATCGCGCGCGCCCACGCCCACGGGATGAAACGTTTGCACAAACTCCAGCATGCGCGTCAGGTCGGCGGCTTCCATGCCGGTGTTGCCGGCGATTTCCTCGGGCGTAGCCTGGAGAAAACCCTTGTCGTCGATGTTGCCGATCAGCAGCTCGGCGAGCTGGCGGTCCGGCTCGCTGATCTCGGTGGAGGAGTTGAGCTGCTCCATGAGATGCTGCTGCAGCGTCTGCATGCCCACGATGCTGTCGAAAAAAAACTGCCGCCTTTCCTCATCCTCCGCCGAGCGCCCCGAGTAGCTCTGGCTCTGCGCCATGTAATCGCGCCACTCATCATCGAGCTTCGCCAGCCGGTCGAACTCCTCCTGAAACTCGTCGTGCTCCTCCCTTTTGTCCTCGATGGTCGGCTCCATCTGGTCCTCCTCCAGCGTCGGGTTCGTGCAAAGTTCCTGCTGGATCAGATTGCGCAGTTCCAGCATCGGAGCCTGCAGGATTTGCAGGCTCTGCTGGAGTTGTGGCGCTAGGACCTGGCTTTGCGACAGGGACTGCGTTTGGGACATGCCGGCCATGGGAGGTGAAATAAAAGTCTGCGCCGCGAACCACAAGCCGCAAACGTGCCAGAACCGAAAAACATTTTCGCGCCGGTGCGCGGCGCGGTTCTGGCTTTGATGGAAAGCATGAACGCAAAAACCTTCTTCGTCCCAGCGCTGGGCCTATCCGCGCTCGCGGCGGTACTGCTCGCGCCCATGCCCTCGAAAGGCGAGGCCGCCGGCGGCGCTGGCGCCGCCGACGATGCGACCCTCACCGCGCTGCTCACCGAAGTCGCCGTGCAGCAGGCGGCGATCATCGACAACCAAGCCAAGATCGACGCCAAGCTCGCGACCATCGGCGAAAGCGTCCGCGTGGCCCGCATCTTTGTCAGCCGCGGAGGCGGCAAAGCGAAATGAAAACATTCCTTTCGCTCACGCTGTCGGTGGCGGTGCTGCTGGCGCTCGCCGCGAATCTTCACTCCCAGGCTCCGGCTCCCGCCGCGCCACCCTCGCCGCTGCAAACCCTCCAGGCGATGAAGGCGAAAAACCAGGAGCTCATCGAGAAGCAGACCCAGACCCTGCAAAAGCTTGACGAAATCGAAAAGGAAGCCGAACAGCTCAAAATTTTCGGCAAGCGGACCTAGCGCCGATACCGCCGGCCTCACCCGAGGGCAGTGCGCTTCCGGCAGGCGGCGGCGGTGAAGCCCGTCTTCGTCGCGGCGAGCAACCATGACGAGGGCTTTGCGCCGGCGACCGGCCAGCGGCTGGGGATGAAGATCAAACTGCCGGATGGCGCGGCGTCTGACGCGCGGATGAATCTGCGGTGAGGCGGAACACGTCCTGCTCTGCTTCGCAATCGTTGTCTGAGCGGTTGCCAATCCGACACAGGGGAGAATTCCTCCTTACCCTGTTGCCCTTGCTTTCCGCTGTGAGACATTGCCCGCCTTAGGGCCGTCAATGTCTCGACAGCGAGTGTCACTTAACCGAACAGCCCTTTCACCCCCCCTCGACCTATGCGCACCATCCCTCTCCTCATTGCCGCCAGCCTTCGCCGCTGTCTGCTCGCCGTGTTTTTTCTCGCCGCCGCCGCCCTGCCGGGCCGGGCGGTGATCGTGGATTTGAACAGCGACGGGGTGAGCGACATCTGGGCTTTGAAATACGGGGTGTCGTCGTTTTCAGCCACGGCGGATGCGGACGGCGACGGCATCAAGGACGCAGCGGAGGCGGTGGCCGGGACCGATCCGTTCAGCGCGAATTCGACGATCAAAATCTCCGGCATCGTGCTCGACGGCACGGGGCTGCATTTCACTTTCCCCACGCTGCTGGGCAAAGGCTACGTGCTGCAAAAATCCGTGAGCCTGACTACGCCGGTGTGGACGGTGGCGAACGCGCTGGTCATGGGCAATGGCGGCGATCTCACGCTGAATTTGCCGGCGGCCGGGGCGACGCAGTATTTCTACCGCGTGGCGGTGCAGGATGTGGACAGCGACGGCGACGGGGTGAACGATTGGGAGGAAATCACGCTCGGCTTTGACCCGAAAAATTCGCACAGCAGCGGGCTGAGCGGGTCGGACGATCTGACGGCGATCACGCAGGCGCTGAGCGCGGTGAATGTGGTGACGGTGACGGCGACGGACGCGAGCGCGACCGAGCCGCTGGCCGGGCCGGCGCTGGACACGGGCACTTTCCAGATCAAGCGGACGGGCAATCTGAATGCGATCACGGTGAACTACGCGCTGAGCGGCACGGCGGTGGCGGGTACGGACTACGCGGCGGTGACGGGTTCGGTGACGCTGCCGCTCGGGGTGAATACGGCGACGGTGACGATCACGCCGCTGGCCGATGCGGCGCTCGAATCGCCCGAGTCGGCGATCCTGACGATCAACGCTGGGGCGGGCTACACGGTGGGGGCACCGGCGGCCGCGGCGGTGCTCATCAATGACGCGCAGGCGGCGAATGGCACGGGGGTGCAGGCGCGGTTTTGGAACAACACTTCGGCGACAATCCCGGTGTTCACGAACACCAGCGGCACGATCAATTTGAACTCAACGACGCCGGTGCTGACGCGCATTGACGCGAACATCAACAACACCTGGGGCGCGGCGTCGCCGGGCACCGGGGTGAACGCGGACTATTTCGTCTCGCGCTTCACCGGGGAGCTGTTGCCGGAGTTTTCGCAAGTCTATACTTTCCAGATCGAAGTGGAACGTGGCGGGCGGCTGTGGGTGAATGGGCAGTTGGTCGTCAGCGATTGGGCGCCGAGCCCCGGCGTCAGCCCGACGGCGGGCACCTACACCGGCACCATCGAGCTGGTGGGGGGCCGGCATTACCCGATCGTTTTCGAGCACATGGCGCGCTCGGGCAATGCGACGGCGATCCTGAGCTGGCAGAGCGCGAACCAGCCGCTGCAGGTCATTCCGCAAAACCGCCTTTTCCCGGCGGCCCCGCCACAGATCACGAGCGGCCTCGAACTGCTGCTCATCAAGGACAGCCCGCAGAGCACTTATCAAATCGTGGCCAGCGGCGAGCCGACGGGTTACAGCGCGGCGAATTATCCGGCGGGCTGGAGCTTCAATGGCACGACGGGCGTGCTCACGATCGTGCCGACGGTGGCCGGGGTGTTTCCCGTGGTCATCACCGCCACGAATGCGCAGGGCTCGGGCTCGGCGATTCTCAATGTCACGGTGATCGCCACCGGCGGCGGGATCACGCGCGATGTGTGGAGCGGCACCTTTGCCAATGTGGCCGCGCTCCCGCTCACCACCGCACCCACGAGCACCGCGCTCGTCACCGCGCTCGAAGGCCCGCAGGCTCCGGGCGGCGGCGATTACGGCGCGCGGCTGCGCGGCTACATCACCGCGCCGGTCACGGGTGCGTATCAGTTCTGGCTCGCAGCGGCGGATGCCGCGGAGTTGTGGATCGCGGACGACGACGAGCCGATCAATCTTTTGCAACGCACCCTGACCACCGGCCCGACGACCTACCGCGGCTGGGCCGATGCGACCGCCGGAAAGTCGCCGCTGCTGTGGCTGAAAGCGGGTTCGCGCTACTACGTGGAAGTGCGCCACGCCGATGTCGCCGCGGACGGCCATGTGTCCGTGGGCTGGTTGAAACCGGGGCAGACCGGCACCGTGCCGAGCGAGGTCGTGCCGGCCTACGCGCTTTCGCCCTACGCCGCGCCGACCGTGGTACCGGGCGTGAGCACACTTTTCGCCGCGAATCTCACCCCGCAGGGCGCGGCGCTCTCGGGCGGCTCGGGCTTTGCCACACTCCAGCTCAGCGCGGATGAGAAAGAGGCGATCCTCACCTTCAACTACACCAACCTCACCTCGCCCGTGACCGGCGAGCACATCCACGACGGCACGCTGCCGGTGACGAGCAACATCATCTTCGACATCGACACCGCCACGCCGCGACCGGACGGCAGCTACGTGTGGACGATCGTGGATGTGCCCGGCATCGGGCGCACCGCCGCGCAGCTCGTGCAGGAGATGAAAGCCGGCCAGCTCTACCTGAATGTCCACACCGCCACGTATCCGAGCGGCGAGGTTAAAGGCTTCTTCAGCCTCCAGGCCGCGTCGCAGACCTTCACCGCGCCAGCGCTCCAGACGTGGACCGACCCCGCCAGCGCCGCCGACACCTCGAGCGCGCTCAATGCCAACGGCGCGTCCCGCTTTCTCGCGCAGGCGACCTTTGGCCCGAGCAGTGCGGACATCACCTTGGTGCAGTCGCTGGGTTTTGAGGGCTGGATTGACGACCAGTTCACCAAGGCCGCGACGCATCACCGCGACTACGTGGAGTTGAACAAGAACATCACCAACCCGAATTCGCCGACCTACTACACCGACCTCTCGATCAATTCGTGGTGGAAAAACTCCATCACCGCGCCCGACCAACTCCGCCAGCGCGTCGCCTTTGCGTTGAGCGAAATCGTCGTCATCTCGTCCTCCGGCGGGCTCGAGGACGAGTCGCATGGCCTCACCGCCTATTACGACACGCTGCTCGACAACGGCTTCGGCAATTTTGGCACACTGCTCAAAGCCGTCACCCTCACGCCGACCATGGGCGTGTATCTCGACATGCGGCACAACGACAAGCCGAACCTCGCCTCCGGCCTGCACCCGAACGAAAACTACGCGCGCGAAATCCAGCAGCTCTTTTCCATCGGCCTGAACCGCATGTTCCCCGACGGCACGCTCATGCTGAACTCGAAGGGCCAGATCATCCCGACCTACGACCAGGACGTCATCACCGGATTTGCCCACGTCTTTACCGGCTGGGACTGGAACCAGTTTGACCCGGCCGCGCCACCGGCCATCCTCCCGGCGAATTTCGCTCCCAGCTCGAATTACGTCCTGCCGATGACCGAGATTCCGGCGCACCATTTCACGGGGCAAAAGCGCCTCCTCAACAATGTGGTGCTGCCCGGCCTGCCCACGCTGCCGAGCCTCGCCAACGCGGTGCTCGACCCCTACGCCACGCACACCTCCGCGCAAATTCAGACGCCCGAATACCAGGCGCTGCCCGCGGCCGAGCTCACCGCCACGCACAACGCCATCCTCAAGCATCCGAACACCGCGCCCTTCATCTGCCGACAGCTCATCCAGCGTCTCGTCACCAGCACGCCGAGCCGCGGCTACGTGTATCGCGTGGTGCAGGCCTTCAATGGCGAGCGCACCGTCCACGGCGTCGTCACCGGCGTGCGCGGCGACCTGCGAGAGGTGGTGAAAGCGATCCTCCTCGACTACGAGGCGCGCTCGAATACCCCGGCGGCGCAGCAGGGCTACGGCAAGCAGCGCGAGCCCGTGCTCCGCGTGACGGGACTGGCCCGCGCCTTCCGCCCGCAGGCGGCGCTCAGCGGCACCTTTGCCCAGGACGGCGGGGCCATCACCGTGGATACCTCACCGGCCCTGCACCGTCTCGCGAGCGGCAACGCGGTCGCGTTGAATTTCGCCGGCGGCAATCCGGCGACCAGCGGCAACTACTCGGTGTCAGGCGCTTTCCCGACCACCACGACGGCCTTTAGCGTGAGGACGAGGGACATCATTCGCAGCAACTACACCCAGGCCGGCACCATAGTGACCGTGGTGAGCGGCAACAACGGCAGCGTCAACCACGGCCTCTCGACCGGCGACTTCGCCTACCTGCGGTTCCGCGACGGCGCGGGCAAACCCGCCGACGGTGTCTTCGGCGTGACCGTCACGGACGCCACGCATTTCACCGTCACCGTGCCGACCACCGCGACCATCGCCACCTCGAACTGCGACCTCGCCGACCTGACCGGCGAATACCAGCAGAGCGGCACCACCGTGACCTTTACCACCAACACGCTGCACGGCCTGACCTCGGGCACGGTCAGCGCCACCTTCGTGGTGCAGACCGGCCAGCTCACGGTGCCCACGCTCGTCGCGCCCGGCACTATCACCGTCGTGGACGCCACCCATTTCACCGTGCAGGCGACCGACTTGGTGACGCGCGCCGGCACCTTCATCGCCGCGCCGTCGGCCCCGGCGCTGGATCGCTCGGGGACGGTCACGACGAACTTTGAAAACTGGATCGTCAGCAACACCGACACCGCACTCGCGCAGACGCCGATGCGCTCGCCGACGGTCTTCAATTTCTTCGTGCCCGACTTCCAGTTCCCCGGCACGCTCGCGACCGCCGGGCTCTACACGCCGGAATTCCAGCTCACCTCGGACACGAACGTGATGCGCCAAGCCAACTACCTCTTCGGCGGCATCTTCAGCTCGAGCAGCAACACCACCGTGGGCAACACCAATGGCATCGGCAGCTTCAACAACGGCAGCGGCGCGATCACCCTCGATTTCCTGCCGTGGATGGGCAATGGCCCCGGCGGCGTGCCGTGGACGAACGACGTGAACCTCAATGCCCTCATCGACCAGCTCAGCACGCTGCTCATGGCCGGCCATTTCGACAACACCGGCACCAACACCTACACGCCCACCCGCGTCATCAACAACGGCCGCCAGGCGATCTACGATTACCTCACCGCCAATTACAACGGCGTCATGACCGGCATTTCGGTCGCGAATCCCTGCGTCATCACCTGCAGCCTGCCGCACGGCCTGAGCACCGGGCAGACCGTGACGATCACCGGCGTGACCGGCGGCACGTTCTCCGCGCCGATCAACGGCACCTTCACCGCCACCGTCACCAGCTCCACGAAATTCAGCGTCCCCGTGCAATGCACCAGCACCGCCGGCCTCGTGCTGACGGGCGCAAATTTCACCTCCACCATCCAGTCGCGCGACCGCCTGCGCGCCATCATTCACCTGCTCGTCACCTCGCCCGACTTCACCATTCAAAAATAAAACCCCCGAACCTATGGACGACTCCGAATTCACCCACCTGCGTTCCCGCCGCAGCTTCTTCCGCACCGCCGCGTGCGCCGCGCTCGGCACCGCCGGGCTCTCGAACTGCCTGCGCGACCTCCGGCTCATCAACGCCGCGCTCGCCCAGGGCACCGGCTTCACCGACTACAAGGCGCTCGTCTGCGTCTTCCTCTCAGGGGGAAATGACTCGAACAATCTCGTCATCCCCTACATCCAGTCCGAGTACGACAACTACGCCGCCATCCGCCAGAACCTCGCCCTCCTGCGCAGCGCCGTGCTCCCGCTTTCGCCGCTGAGCAGCGACGGCCACGACTACGCGCTGCACCCGAACTGCCCCGAACTCGCCACGCTTTTCGGCGAGGGCAAACTCGCCACGCTCTTCAACACCGGCACGCTCCTCTACCCCATCACCCGCGCCCAGTACAAAGCCCGCACCGTCGCCACGCCGCCGCAGCTTTTTTCCCACAGCGACCAGGTCACGCAATGGCAGACCTCCATCCCCGACCAGCCGCCGCGCTCCGGTTGGGGCGGGCGCATCGCCGACCTCCTCCAGGCACAGCAGCCCACCGCGCAGATTTCGCTCTGCACTTCGCTGGCCGGGGCCAACACGTTTGAAGTCGGCAACGTCGTCCAGCAGTACGCCGTCTCGACCAGCGGCGCCGTCACCCTCAGCGGCGTGACCGGCAACCGCCTGCAAGCCGTGAAAGATCTCCTCGCACTCAGCGACGTGAACCTCCAGCGCACCGCCATCGCCGATGTCACCGCCCACGCCATCGCCACCGGCGACCTGCTGAACACCGCCATCGCCCCCACCGCCGCCGCCAACTACTGGATCAGTCCCTTTCCCAACACCGGCCTCGGCAACCAGCTCAAAATGGCCGCCCGCATGATCCAGGCGCGCGCCGCCCTCGGCATGCAGCGCCAGATTTTCTTTGTCTCCGTGGGCGGCTACGACACCCACACCGGCCAGGTCAACGCCGCCGACACCGGCACCGGCGCACACGCCAACCTCCTCGGCGAAGTCAGCAAATCCCTCCTCGCCTTCCAGCGCGGCATGGAGCAAATCGGCATCCCCAACGCCGTCACCGCCTTCACCGCCAGCGATTTCGGCCGCACCTTTCCCACCAACGGCCAAGGAAGCGACCACGGCTGGGGCAGCCACCACCTCATCTGCGGCGGCGCCGTGCGCGGACGCCGCACCTACGGCCAATTCCCCACCCTCGCCATCAACGGCCCCGACGACACCGACACCGGGCGCTGGATTCCCACCACCTCCGTGGACCAATACTCCGCCACGCTCGCCAAATGGTTCGGCGTCTCCAACACCGACATCGGCACCATCTTCCCGAACCTCGGGCGCTTCACCGGCTCCTACGGCTCCGGCTACCTCGGTTTCATGACCTAGCCGCTGTACGCGGTTTGTTTGTGGCAAGACCACCCACCCGATGAAAAACGGACGCCTCCTCATCGCCTGCGTCTTGGTCGTCGCCGGGCTCGCCGTTTTCTGGGGAACCCGGCCCGGGGTTCCCGTCAGCGGTGGCGAAAATGACCCGCTGGCTCCTGCGACCACACCCGGTTCGCCATCCGCCGCACCGAATCCCCCGCTTGTCGTGACGAGCAACACGCCGCCCGGCGTGAAGGGCGCTTTCACTCCCACCCCCCGCCCGCGTCAGCCCAACGGCACACCCCTTGCCACCGGCGGCTCCCCACCCGCCAACCCAGCGCCCGCCTTCATCCCCGGCTCTCTGCCCGTGCCCGCCGACGCCCCCCCGCCCGACCTCCGCGCCGAAATCGGAGCCGTGCAAACCGCCCTTCGCGACTTCCGCACCGCCCTCGGCGGCAACCCTGTCGGCACCAACGCCGAAATCACCAAGACGCTCCTCGGCGACAACCTCAAGCAGATCAAAATCCCCGTCCCCCCCGGCTCCCAGCTCAACGGCCAGGGCGAACTCTGCGACCGCTGGGGCACGCCCTACTTCTTCCACCAGCTCTCCGCCACCCGCATGGAAATCCGCTCCGCCGGCCCCGACCGCCAGATGTGGACCCCCGATGACGTTCAGCAGTAGCGCCACCTACCGCCGCGCGCAGTAGGGAAGCCGCCAGCTTCCCCTACAGCGCGCGGTGGGCTACTGCAGGACGTCGCCGGATACAATTGACTTCGCTCATAAAAGCGGCACGCTGCCCCCGTGAAAGTCCCCATGCACGTCGTCCTCGCGCGTCGCGAACGGCTCGCCCAGCTTCTCGAGCAGCACCGCTACCTGCCCGTGAAGGAATTGTGCCGCCGCCTCGGCGTCTCCGAGGCCACCGCCCGCCGCGACCTCGCCGCCCTGGTCGGGGAAAAGAAAATAACCCGCACCTACGGTGGAGCGCTCCACGAGTTTAATGACCGGTTCCCGTCATTTCGCGAGCGCCAGGCACGCGGCTCCAAGGCCAAGGGGAAAATCGCCCGCCTGGCGCTCGCCTTTTTCGAGCCAAACCGCACCTATTTCTTCGACTCCGGCACCACCATCTGCGCCGTCGCCGAAGCCTTCCGCGACCACCCAGTAACCCCCGTCACCGTCGTCACCTCCAACCTTCCCGTCGGTGAAATGCTCGCATCCATTCCCGGCGTGCAGGTCTTCCAACTCGCTGGCCAGCTCCTCCACCTCCAGTCCACCCTCCTCGGCGAGACCGCGCAAAAAAGCCTCGAGTTTTGGAACTTCGACACCGCCTTTCTCTCCGCCGAAGGCATGGACTCCCGCGGCCTCTGGAATTCCCAGGCCGCCATTGTCGAGCTTCAGCGCGTCGTGCTCCGCCGCACCGGCCGAAACGTCTTCTGCATCGACGGCTCCAAACTCAAGCGCCAGGCTCCCCACTTTCTGGTCGGTTGGGAGGAGGTGGACGTGCTCCTGACCGACGTATCCAACGAAAAACTCACCCGTGCCGGCATCACCCTACGCCAAAACCAGCGCGACCGGGACGCCACCACCGACGCTCCCCAGGAATCCCGCCCCTCCGGCGAGCCCGAAGACAGCGGGGATTTTCCGGTTCATATCTTATGAGTGGCGTTGGTCTTAAAAAAACAAACATTTTCATTGACCACCTGCCTGGAATTTATATGATCGTTCTCAGTCATAAAAATTCTCCCGCCCTGCCATGAGTTCCACCCAAGCCCCCAGCCGCCCCGCCGTCGAAGCGCTCGTGCGCTCGTCGCTCTTCCGGCAGCTCGGGCGCGAGGCTGCGGCCGCTCCGGCCCCGACGCTCCTGGTGAACAGCTCCGCGCGGCACATGCACATTTCGCCGGAGAATCTGGCAACGCTTTTCGGCGCGGGCGCGAAACTCACGATCCACAAGTGGCTGTATCAGGAAGGGCAGTTTGCCTCCGAGCAGACGGTGACGCTCATCGGGCCGCGCCGGCGCGTCATTCCGAATCTCCGCATCCTCGGCCCCTGCCGGAACCTCACGCAGATCGAACTCGCCATCACCGATGCCATCCAACTCGGCGTGGATCTTCCGGTGCGCATGTCCGGCGACATCGCCGGGACGCCCGGCGGCTACGTCATGGGGCCGAAAGGCATGCTCGAAATGAAGGACGGCATCATCCGCGCCGCGCGCCACGTCCACATGTCGCCCGCCGACGCGAAATTCTACGGCGTCAAGCACCTCGACCGCATCACGCTCAAAGTGACCTCACCCTACTGCAACACCCGCTTCGACGACCTGATCTGCCGCGTCGATCCGAGCTTCAAACTGGAGGTCCACATGGACACCGACGAAGCCAACGCCTGCGACCTCGAACGCGCCACCAAAGTCGAGTTGTTCAAATAAGTCTCATCCGTCCTATCCGTCCCAAAAATCTCAACCCAACAAACCAACAAAAAAAAACTAAATGAGCGAAGCTATCGGACTAATCGAAACTCGCGGCTACGTGGGCCTGGTGGAAGCCAGTGACGCCATGGTCAAGGCCGCGAATGTGCAACTCGTCAAATCCATCCCCATCGGTGGAGCCTTGATAACAACCATCGTCCGCGGCGATGTCGGCAGCGTCAAAGCCGCCGTCGAAGCCGGGAAGGAAGCCGCCAAGCGCGTCGGCAATCTCGTCGCGTCCCACGTCATCGCCCGGCCCACGCCGGAGCTGTTGAAATTCTTTACCTCCTAAACTTAGAAACCTACTTACCTATATGGCTGGACAAGCTATCGGAATGATCGAAACCAAAGGCCTCGTCGCGCAGTTCGAAGCAACTGACGCCATGACCAAGGCCGCCAACGTGGAACTCATCGGCTGGGAAAAAGTCGGCTCGGGCTACGTCACCGTCTTTGTGAAAGGCGATGTCGCCGCGGTGAAAGCCGCCGTCGAAGCCGGCGCCACCGCTGCCACGGCGATCGGCGAAGTCGTCGCCGTCCACGTGATCCCGCGTCCCCACGACGACCTGCACCTGCTCGGGAAATTCCTCGGCGGAAAACCCGTAACCGCTCCGGCGAAGTAACCGCTCGGGTCTTGTGCCCGCGAAATACGCGAAAAGACGCGAAAATTTCCAAGGCACCGAACGCTGACTTACAATCCTGACGAACCTTTTTCGCGACCTTTCGCGTTTTTCGCGGGCCTAATCAATGACACCCAACAACATCCTCGTCGCCAACATCGGCAGCACTTCGTTCAAGTTCCGCTTGATCGAAATGCCCTCCGAGCGCGTGCTGGCGAAGGGTGGTGTCGAGCGGATTGGCAGCGCGGAATCGACCTACAAGTTTCAAGTCGGCGGCGACGCGGAACAGAAGGGCGGCGCCGCACTGCCCGATCATGCAGCCGCGATCACCCTAGTGGAAAATGCCCTCGGCGGATTCTACGGCCTTGCGGCCGTAGGCTTCAAGCCCGTCATGGCCCGCGGCATATCCGGCACCCAGGTGCTCGACGAGCCAGTGCTGCGCGCGATGGAGGAAATCAACACCCTTCTCCCCGCGCACAACCCACCCTACGTCGCCGCAGTCCGCAGTTTCCACAAATCGCATCCAAGCCTGCCGTGCATCGGCACCTTCGAGACCGCGTTTTATGACGAGGTGCCCGTGGAA
>JANXWQ010000518.1 GCA_025351065.1 Chthoniobacter sp.
CCGCGGCAAATCCCAGCGGCACTTGGTCAGCATCCTGCTTTTAAGCACGGCGATGGCCTCCGCCCGCCCACTCCGATTCCTGGCTGTCGCGATTTTTTTCACCCTCGCGACCGCCGCCAGCCACGCGCTCCAGCTCGGCGAAACCGCCGCGCAGATCACCGCGCGCCACGGCGCGGCCTCGGTCGAGGATCACGGGCGGCAGCTCGCGGTGTACTATTGGGAAGGCTGGTCGGCGCAGCTCGAATTCAAGGATAGCGCGGTCGGCCGGCTCACCTACCGCCGCAACGGCTACCTCACGGAAGCTGAAATCCAGTCGCTCCTCCAGGCCAATGGCGGCGCATCGCGCTGGCGCGAAACGACGGCGCTCGGCGGCCAGCCGCGCCAGTGGGTGCGCGACGACGGCGCAGTGGCGGCCAGCGATGCGGCGCGGGCCACCGGCCTGATTTTCCAAAGCGCGGCCCTGGCGCCCCAGACGGCCACACCCGCCGAGACGATTCTCGCGGACAGCTTTTTGAAATTCGACGCCGCGACCAGCCCGACCGTGGCCGTGCAGCCCGCCGCCGCCGCGACCAATGAACCCATCGTGCGCTCCAATGCACCGCCGCCTCGTGCCGAATCCGAACTGAGCGTCCCCGAACCCATGGCGGAAACTCCCGCGCCCGCGCTGAAGCCCGCGCCCACGGCGGTCATTGAAAGCGCCGCTCAGCCCGCCGCGTCAGCGGCTCCGGCTCATGTCGAAACGCGCCCGGCGTCCGGCGAAAATGGCCGCGCGCTTTTCGGCCTCCTGTGCGGCAGCGGCGCGGCCGTGGCGGCGCTGATCGTTTTCCGCGCACAGCGCAAAACCGCCGCGCCCGTCCATCCAGTCCATCCAGTCCAACCAGTCCAGTCAGTCCAGCCCGCTCCAGCACCAACCCCCATCGAAAGCGACCACGCCGATCTCGACTCGCTCCGCACGGATCAGATCGAACTCCTGCTCGGCGAAATTTTCCGCCGCCAAGGCTACACCATCGAGCTCTCCGCCGCCCTCGGCGCGGACGGCAGCAGCGACCTCATCCTGCGCCGCGACGGCGAGAGCATCCCGGTGCAAAGCCGCGACTGGAAAACCAGCCGCGTCGGCGAGCCGGAAGTGCGCGAATTTTACGGCGTCATGGCCGCGACCGCCGCGCCGCGCGGCGTCTTTGCGACCACCGGCAGCTTCGCACGCGAGGCGCGGGAATTCGCCGCCGCCCACGCCATCGAGCTCCTCGACGGCCCCGCGCTCGCGCAGCAGATCGCCGCCGTCCGCCGGCCCGGCGAAAACATTTTCGACGTGCCGAGCTGGATCGACGACTTCACCGCCCGCGCCCGCATTTTCGATCCCGAATGTCCGTGCTGCGCCCAGCCCATGAGCCTCCGCCAGAGCCGCCTCGACGGCTCCGCCCACTGGGCCTGCGCCACCTACCCGCGCTGCTCCGGCCGGCGCGAAACCCGCCGCGATCTCCTCACGGCGCTCGCCGCCTGACGCGCCCGCGGCGGCGCAGCCCACGCCCGTTTGCCTTCGGAAAAAAACGCCGCTACACTTCCGCCGCGCATGAAGTCCACGCTCCCCATCCTCGCCGCCCTCGCGCTGTGCGCCGCACCTTTTTCCCGCGCCGCGGATGCCGCAGCGGCGAGCGCCGCCTACCCGCAGGAAACCGGCGCGACGTTCGCGCACACGTTCCCGTATTCGATGATCGGCCAGCTCTTGTTTGCAAATGGCGACTCGTGGTTCAGCGGCTCGGGCACGGTCGTGCGACCCAGCTCCGTGCTCACCGCCGCGCACAATCTGTGGGACGCCGACGGCGGCTTCTCGACCGACATCCTTTTCCGCCGCGGGCTCGCCGGGCGCAGCGATCTTTCCGAGCAGTACGCCAGCCGCATCTACGTCCTCTCCGGCTACCGCGAAAACGTGCGCCAGTTCCACCTCGATGACCCGCGCGCCTTTTCCTACGACACCGGCGGGCTCGTCTTCCGCACGCCCGTGGCCGGCGGCTCGAATGCCGGCTGGTGGGCGAACCCCGCGCTGCTCACCGGCCCCGCGCCGCTGCTCGCGCTCGGCTACGGCGGCGAGTTTCACACCGGCGACGACCTGCTCTCGGTCGCGCCCACCGCGCCGTTCCTGCCGGTGGTCGGCGCGTTTTGGGAAAACCTATCGATCTATTTCGAGAGCGGCATGAGCGGCGGCCCGGTCTTCGCGCGCGCCACGGATGGCAAGCTCTACCTCGCGGGCGTCGTGGTCGCCGGCTCGACCGCACCGCCGTCCGCCGGCATCCGGGTGCTGGACCGCGCGGCTGCGGAGTTCATCCGGCGGTATTTGAAATAGGGGGCGCGTGAACAGCCGCGAGCGCCTGCTGATCACGCTCGGGAGCATCGTGCTCGCGATCGCGACCGCGCTGATGTTTCTCGGGAGCAGACCAAAGGCGTCCGTCTCACCCGCGCCCCGCAGCCCAGTCGCGCCGACGCCCGCCAGCACGCCGCCGTCCGAGGTGCGGAGCGGCGCGGTGAAAAAACTTCCCGCACCCACATCGGACAATCCTATCGACCAGCTCCTCGCCCTTTTGGAAGACGGCACCGCCACCGAGAGCGACCTTGAAGCCCTCAAACGTTTGCTCCTCGCCGCCGACCCTGCGCTCGCCACCGCCGCCATCCGCGACTTCCTCGCCACCGGGCGCGACGCCCGCACCGGGCTCGACTTCGCGCTGCGGCCCGGCGGCGAACTCGCCGCGCCCACCCTGCGCGTGCTGCTGATGGACGTGCTCGGGCGCATCGCCAAACGCGACGGCACCGGCGACGCCGCGCAGTCCGCCCGCACGACTTTGGACAAAAAGGATTCCGCCGACGAATGGGCTATCGCCCTCCGCAACGTGGCCTGGCACGAGCCCGCCGCCACCGCCTACCTCGCCGCCAAAGCGCGCGACATGCTCGCTTACGCACCGTGGCGCGCGGCTCCCACGGCGGGCATGCTCGAAGCCTTCGACGTTATCGTTTTCACCAAAGACGCCAGCTTCACCGCCGACCTCGCCGCGGCGCAAAACGATCCCGACGCGCAACTCCGCCACGCCGCCGACGTGGCCCTCGACCGCCTCGCCGCCGCCAGCCCGCTCGACGTGATGAGCTTCCTCAATTCGCACCCCGCCACGCTCGCCGAGCGCCCCATGCTGCGCGCGGATTACTTCGCCAAAGCCGACCTCGCGCAGCCCGGCCAAAAGTCCGCGCTCGAGTTTTACCTCGGCCGCCCCGACATCGCCGCCGCCGAAAAAAGCAAGCTGCTCAAAGCCCTCGCCACGCCCGCCACTTTCGTTTCCGAAAATCTCCTCACCGAGCCGCCGCCCGAGCCCGACGACGCCGCCCGCGAGCGCGCCATCCTCGCGGCCACCCACGAATGGCTCACCGGCAAACGCTTTCCCCCGCTCGAAACCCAGCTCCTCCAACTCCAACGCCGCCTCGCGCCGTGAGCAACCCAGCGGGCGCTGTAGGGGAAGCTGCCAGCTTCCCTACAGGCGCCGCCCGCCGCGCTAATTCAGATACCGAAACTCCGCGCTGGCGAAGAGCGCGCGGCAGAAGCTCGTCCACGCGGCGGTCGCGGCTTCGGCGTTGCGCGGGCCGGGTGCGCTGTGGTCGCCCTTGCTCCAGGCGGCGGGAAATTTGCTGAAAAAATTCATCGCCGCGGTGCGCTCGACGGCATCCGGCGGACGGCCAAAGACGAGCCAGTAGGCGTAGGTGATGCGCTCGCCGAGGTTCGCGCTCGCGCCGCCATTCGGCCCCGCGGGATACGAGCCGGTCACGCGCTCGCCGAGCCGTTGCGCCTGCACGGCGACGAATGGGCTGTTCAGCAGATAGAGCGCTTGCGACGGGACGTTCGTCGTCTCGCGCGCGCCGGTGACGAGCGAGGGTTCGGGGAAATCGAAGACGGCGAGCGCGTCCGGCAGCAGGTCGCGGACGATGGGGAGATAGACGGAGCGCACATTCGTCGCGGCGTTGACCAGCGACTCGACACCGCCGCCGCGCGGGCGGCTCGCCGGCCCTTCGCCGGCAAGCGCGATGGGCGAACCAACTGGCGGCTGGAGCTGGAGCTGCTGGGTGGTGGCGAGGATGGCGTCGCGGACGCACTCGGCGTCGAGGCGGCGCTTGCTCATGCGCCAGTTGAGCGTGTTTTCGGGATCGGCGGCGAAGGCTTTTTCATCGAAGCTGGAGCCGAGCTGGTAGGTGCGGCTGAGCACAATTTCACGGACGAGCTTTTTCACTGACCAGCCGCCGTCGCGCAGGCGCAGCGCGAGGTCGTCGAGCAGCGGCTGGTTCGCGGGCTTCTGCCCGGTGGTGCCGAAATTATCCACGCTCTCCACGAGCCCGCGGCCAAAGAGCCAGTGCCACGCGCGGTTCGCCATGACGCGGGCGGTGAGCGGATGGTCGGTGGCGGTCATCCAGTCGGCGAGTTCGCGGCGTCCGCTACTGCGCGCGGGAATGGCGGGCGCGGCGCTGACGCCGAGCGCGGTGATGAAACCGCGCGGCACTTTTTCGCCCGGCTTGTCCGGTTCGCCGCGGGCGAAAACCGGGCTGTCCGTGATCGCGCCGAACGCGGGCGCGCGCCCGTAAATCTGCCCGACAATGCCTTCGCGAATCATCCCGCCGAAGCCCGCCGCCGAGCTGGCCGCGGGCCGGTCCATCACACCCATCGCGAGCGCCTTCGGCTGGCCGGCGGTGTCGAAGGAATTCAGCTCGGCCTCCAGCGCGCCGGCCTGTGCGATGAGCTGCAAAACGCGCACGCCTTTCTGCGCGTTCTGATTGCCCGGCCCGCCCGCCCGCCGCTCTTTTTGCCGCTCGGCGATCAGCCCGTCGCGCTCCTTTTTCAAAGTCGCAAGCTGCGTCTCATTCCGCGTGCGCTCCTCGCTGGTCATGGTCTTGGCGATCTTCGCGACGGTCGCGCTGGTCGGCAGTTCGATGAGCTGGGTGGGGTGCCGGTTTTGGAAACCCGCCGCCGTGCCGTAGCGCGTGTCGGTGCTGAGGAAGATGCCAGCCATCGCGTAGTATTCGCGCTGCGGGATCGGATCGAATTTATGATCGTGGCAGCGGGCGCAGGCGATGGTCATGCCGAGCATGCCCTGCGAGATCGCGTCGATCTGCTCGTCCGCCACGTCGAGCGCAAACTGCCGCGGGCTCTGCTCGTTGAGCGACTTCGCGCCGATGGCGAGATAGCCCGTGGCGATCTGGTGCTCGGCGCGCTCCTGATCGTTCTTCGCCGGCAGCAGATCGCCGGCGATCTGCTCGCGCAAAAACTGGTCGTACGGCTTGTCCGCATTGAACGCCGCGATGACGTAATCCCGGTACCGCCACGCGTGCGCGAAGGCGATGTTCGAGTCCTTCCCGCTCGACTCCGCGAAGCGCGCCACATCCAGCCAGTGCCGGCCCCAGCGCTCGCCGAACTGCGGCGACGCGAGCAACCGGTCCACGACTTTCGCAAAGGCGTCCGGCCCTTTGTCCTGCACGAACGCCGTGATGTCCGCCATCTGCGGCGGCAGGCCGATGAGGTCGAAATACACGCGCCGGATGAGCGTGCCTTTGTCGGCATCCGCGACCGGCTTCAGCCCCTTCGCCTCCAGCCCCGCGAGCACGAAGCGGTCAATGTCCGACTTCGGCCAGGCCGTGTCCTTCACCGCGGGCGGCGCGGCCTTTTTTGGCGGTTGATACGACCACCACTCCTTCGCCGTTTCGGTGTCGTATTTCTTCACCACCTTCGCCGCGCCGTCGCGCGGATCGGGCGCACCCATCTGCACCCATTTCTCGAAGTCCTTGATGACCTCGTCCGGCAGCCTGCCACCGGCTTTTTTCGGCGGCATGGCGAAGTCCTTGTTTTCGTAATGCACGGCCTCGATGAGCAGGCTTTCCTTGAGGTCGCCCGGCACCACCGCCGGCCCGCTGTCGCCGCCGCGGCGAATGCCCTCGCGCGTGTCGAGCGTGAGCCCGCCTTT
>JANXWQ010000570.1 GCA_025351065.1 Chthoniobacter sp.
CACTGTTGCTTTTGCGGCGTGCAATGCGGCATCCAGCTCAAGGTCAAAGACAACAAGGTCATCGGCTTCGAGCCGTGGGAAGAGTTCCCCGTCAACCAAGGCAAACTCTGCCCCAAGGGCGTGAAGCGCTACATGCAGAACGATCACCCCGACCGTCTGCTCACGCCGCTCATGCGGAGCTCGGACGGCTTTCGCGCGGCTGGTTGGTACGAGGCGATGAAGACCACGGCCAAGTCGATCCAGGAGATTCAAACCAAACACGGCAAAGACGCCTTCGCCTTCCTCGGCGGCGCGTCGATGACCAACGAGAAGGCTTACCTCAACGGCAAGTTCGCCCGCATCGCGCTCGGCACGGCGAACATCGACTACAACGGCCGCCTCTGCATGGTCAGCGCGGGCGCGGCGAACCGCATGGCCTTCGGCGTGGATCGCGCGGCGAATCCGTGGAGCGACATCCCGCTGGCGAAGGTCATCATCCTCACCGGCACGAACCTCGCCGAGTGCTTCCCCATCCTCACCGACTACGTCTGGCGGGCGCGGGACGCCGGCGCGAAAATCATCGTCATCGACCCGCGCATCACGCCCATCGGGCGCACGGCGGACCTTTTCCTGCCGGTGCGCCCCGGCCGCGATAGCGCGCTCGCGAACGGCATCCTGCATGTGATGATCGAGCGCGGCTGGACGGACGAAAAGTTCATCGCCGAGCACACGCAGGATTTCGGCAAAGTCCGCGAACTGGTGAAAAAATACACGCCCGAGGTCACCGAGAAAATCACCGGCGTGCCGGCGAAAAGCATCATCGCCGCGGCGGAAATGTGGGGCCCGGCGGAAACCTCGATGCTGCTGCACGCGCGCGGCATCGAGCATCACACGAAGGGCGTCGAGAACGTGCTCACCTACATCAATCTCGTGCTCGCCACCGGGCGCATCGGCAAGCCGGGCTGCGGCTACGGGACGATCACCGGCCAGGGCAATGGACAGGGCGGACGCGAGCACGGCCAGCGGTGCAATCAGCTCCCCGGCGGGCGCGACATCAGCAAGCCGGAGCATCGCGAATTCATCGCGGACTTCTGGGGAATCCCCGAGCCCGAGCTGCCGAAGCAGGGCCTCACCGCGTGCGAGATCATCGACGCGATCGAGCGCGGCGAGATCAAAGGGCTGCTCTCGATCAGCTTCAATCCGCTCGTCTCCATCCCCGACTCGGAGCGCACGCGCAAGGCGCTGGAGAAGCTGGAGTTCTTCGCATGCATCGACTTCTTCCTCAGCGAGACGGCGCAGTACGCGGATGTGGTGCTCGCGGGCTCATTGCAAGAAGAAGACGAAGGCACCGTCACAACCGGCGAAGGGCGCTGCGTACGGCTGCGCAACTCGGTCTCGCCGCCGGAGAATGCGCGCGTGGACTGGAAGATCATCTGCGAACTCGCCGAACTGCTCGGGAAAGAGGGATTCTTCAAATACAAAAACGTCGGCGAGATTTTCACCGAACTCACCGCCGCGTCGAAAGGCGGCCCGATCGACTACAGCGGGATGACCTACGACAAGATCGAGCAAAACATGGGCATCTTCTGGCCGTGTCCCGCGCCCGACCACCCCGGCACGCCGCGCCTGTTTGAGGGCGGCAAATTTCATCACCCCGAAGGCCGCGCGAAATTCCACGCCTATGAATACCGCCCGCCCGCCGAGGACGTGGACGCGGAGTTTCCGATCTTCTTCACGACCGGCCGCGTGGTTTCGCAATACCTCAGCGGCACGCAGACGCGGCGCATCGGCAGCCTCGTCGATCAATACCCCGAGCCGCTGTGCGAAATGCACCCGCTGCTCGCGGAGCGGCTTGGCATCAAGGATCGCGACGTGGTGAAGGTCGTGACGCGCCGCGGCGAGATCATCGTGCCCGCGCAGGTGGTGAAGACGATCCGGCCCGACACGGTTTTCATCCCGTACCACTGGCCCGGCAAGAAAGCCGCCAATCTCGTGACCAACCGCGCGCTCGACCCGATCTCGAAGATTCCCGAGTTCAAAGTCTGCGCCTGCCGCGTGGAGAAAGTCGCCGACGCGCCGGTGCAGCCGAACGCTTTGAAAAGCAAATGAGCGACGCGTTCAACGGCAACGAATTCTTCCTCGATCCTTCGCGCTGCATCGGCTGCCAGGCGTGCGTGCAGGCGTGTGCGGAGTGCGGCACGCATCGCGGGCAGGCGATGATCCACCTCGAATACGTCCACCGGCCCACCGGCGTGCAGACCGCGCCCGTCGTGTGCATGCACTGCGAAGACCCGACCTGCGCGCGCGTCTGCCCCGCCGATGCGATCAAGCAGGACGACCACGGCATCGTCCACAGCGCCGCGAAGCCGCGCTGCGTCGCGTGCTCGAACTGCGTCATCGCGTGCCCTTTCGGCGTGCCGAAAATGAAGGTGGAACTCGGCCTGATGATGAAGTGCGACATGTGCTACGACCGCACCAGCGTCGGGAAAAAGCCCATGTGCGCCACCGTCTGCCCGAGCGGCGCGCTCTACTACGGCCCGCGCGAGTATATCGAAAAAAATCGCCGCGAGGCACCAGTGAACGAATTCCAATTTGGCCGCCAGACCGTACGAACGAAGGTCAACATGATGACCTCGCCGGACGTGAAAGCGCTGCCGTTTGAAGTGGTCGATTTTCTCCCGTGGGAGGGGAAGGACTTCGACCCCTTCGAGCTGACGCGCACCGGCGCACCGGACGCCGCGGCCACCGCGGTGTGGGACGAACTCCCGCAAACTCCCACCAACGCCGCCGCGCCGTGCGGCCGCCACTGCCAATGCCATTGAACCAGCGCACGTTTGATCCCGAAAGTTTCGTCCGCTTTTCCGACGGGCAAGCGATGGTCACGGAAATCGTCATCACCGCGCACTCGAGCATCGCCGTGTGGGGTGTGCGTCCCGGCCAGGAGGTTCCGGCGCACCTTCATCCCGACGGCCAGGACACCTGGATCATGCTGCGCGGCGCGCTGGTGTATTACCTCGGGAACGGCCAGCGGAAGACCATCCGCGCGGGCGAGATCGACATCGCCGAGCACCATCAAGTGCATGGCGCGATCAACGAAGGCCGCGAGGACGCCGTGTTTCTCTCCATCTACTCGGCCGCGAAACTCGGCTGCGAAAAGGCCACCCCATGAGCGACGCACCCCGCCCCGATTGGAAATCCAACTTCCCCGTCCGCCAGTCGGACGAGCATGACGTTTCGCGCCGGCAGTTTTGCAAAGTCGCGTGCGGCTCCGCGCTCGCCGTCGGCGGCGGATGGCTGGTGCGGGACAAAAGTTTCCCGCAGCCGAAAGCGACGGAACCGAAGCTCGTCGCCCGCATCGAGGAAGTGCCCGTCGGCGGTTCCAAGCTCTTCGCCTACCCGACCGAGCATCATCCCGCGATCCTCGTGCGGCTGGGCGAAAACGAATTCGCCGCGTACAGCCAGAGCTGCACGCACCTCATGTGCCCGGTGAATTACCAGCACGAGCAGCGGCAGTTTTACTGCCCTTGCCACGAAGGTTTTTTCAGCGCCGAAGACGGCCGCGTGCTCGCGGGCCCGCCGCCGCGCGCGCTGCCACGTTTTCCCGTAGAGGTGCGGAGCGGTGAAATTTGGGTCACGCCCGCGTAGCGCCGCTCACGGCAGATCCGACGGCGCGTTGACGTTGCGGAAAAGCGGCTCCTCCGCGGCGCCAAACGTGCGGAAGGTCAGCAGCCCCTGCGCGTGCGCGAGCCGGACGAAACGCTGCATCGAGCGGTCGGCGTGCGCGAGGCTCTCCTCGGCGAGCGGCAGACAGGTGCGCGGATAAAACGCGGCGAGCGGTTCGATCCCGGATGTCGCTTCCGGCACGACTCCGCAGCCTGTGCGCGCGGATTCGCCGATGAGCGAGGCGAGAAAGGCGGGCGTCATCGCAGGCAGGTCGATCGCCAGCAGCAGCAGACGCTCGCATTGCATCCGGCGCAGCGCCGTCACCAGCCCGCCGAGCGGGCCGCGCCCCGGCGACTCATCGGCCACGACCGACACGCCCGCGCCCGCGTACGGGCCATCGCCGCGACCGGAGATGAAAAGTTCCGCGGGCCCGAGGGCGCGCAGCGTGGTGAGCTGGCGCTGCCAAAGCGGTTCGCCGTCGATGAGCACGCCGGCTTTGTCGCGCCCCATGCGCGTGGATTTTCCACCCGCGAGGAGGACGGCGGTGAAGGGCGACGATGAGGTGAGGTCCACGAAAGACACGAAATACACGAACGGGAGACGGGCGAGAAGCGCGTGACTGTAGGGGAAGCTGACAGCTTCCCCTACAGTCGCGGCGCTGCGGCTTGGCAGATGCCGCGGCTTCCCCTTTCATCCGGCACAGTCACCCCGCTTTGATCTCCGCACTCCGCTCCGC
>JANXWQ010000622.1 GCA_025351065.1 Chthoniobacter sp.
GGCGGCAGCGGACGCCGGATGGGCGACGGCCCGCTGCACGAGCTGACCGACGACGGCTGGCGCGCGACCTTCGATTTCAACCTCACCTCGCTGATGCTCTCGAACCGCGCCGCCGTCCGCCAGTTCCTCGCGCAGGGCACCGGCGGCAGCATCCTGAACATGGGCAGCGTGCTCGCGTGGAGCCCCTCGCCGCGGCACTTTTCCACGCACGCCTACGCGGCGGCGAAAGCCGCGATGATCGGCTTCAGCAAAGCGACGGCGGCCTATTACGCGCCGCAGAATATCCGCATCAACGTGCTCGCGCCCGCGTTGGTCGAGACGCCGATGGCGGAACGCGCGGCGCAGGACGAGACGATCCGGCGCTTCATCAAAACCAAGCAGCCGCTCGACGGCGGGCGCATCGGCCAGCCGGGCGATCTCGACGCGGCGGCGGTTTATTTCATGGGCGACGGCGCGCGTTTCACCACCGGCCAGGTGCTCGCCGTCGATGGCGGCTGGTCGGTCACGGAGGGCGGCGAATGAGCAGCGTCGCCATCGGCCTCGACCTCGGCGGCACGCAGATCAAAGGCGTGGTGGCCACCTGGACGGGCGACATCCTCCGCCGCGAAGTGCGCGCGACCAATGATGACGGCACCGACTCGAAAACGTGGGCCTTCATCGCGCGCAAGCTCGCCGATCATCTCGGCGCGGAGCTCGCCGTGGGCGTCTCCGCGCCGGGGCTCGCGGCGCGCGACCGGCGCTCCATCGCCATCCTGCCGCAGCGCCTGCGCGGCATGGAGGGGCTCGACTGGACGGACTTCCTCGCGCGCGACCACCCCGTGCCCGTGAGCAATGACGCGCAGTCCGCGCTCGCCGGCGAGGCGTGGATCGGCGCGGCGCGCGGCTTGCAAAACGCGGTCATGCTCACGCTCGGCACCGGCGTGGGCGGCGCGATTTTGGCCGATGGGAAAATCCTCCGCGGTCATCTCGGCCGCGCCGGCCACCTCGGCCATGTGTGCCTCGATGTCGCCGGCCCGCCCGACATCGTGGGCATGCCCGGCGCGCTGGAGGACTGCATCGGCAATCACAACATCGCCGTGCGCACCGGCGGACTCTTTGCCACCACGCACGAACTCATCGCCGCCTACCGCACCGGCGAGCCCGAGGCGGTGCGGCTGTGGCTGGCCTCGATCCACGCGCTCGCCTGCGCCATCGCCAGCTTCGTCAACGTGCTCGACCCCGAGGCCGTGATCCTCGGCGGCGGCATCGCGCAGGCTGGGGATGCTGTGTTTGAGCCGCTCCGCGCGGCACTGGCCCGCCTCGAGTGGCGGCCCGCCGGCCATGCCGTGAAGCTGCTGCCTGCCACGCTCGGCGAATGGGCCGGGGCCATCGGCGCGGCGCGCGGGGCGATGGAGGAGGGGAGAAGGTATGAGGTATGAGGTATGAAGGATGAGTGATGAAAACTAACGCGCGCGTTTTCCTGCCTTTCATACCTCATCCTTCATCCTTCATACCTCATCCTTTCCCGATGCTCCCCGCCCACGACTACCTCACCAAATGCCGCGCCCTGATCGACGCGGTGGAAAGCCAGACGCCCGCCATCGCGCAGGCCGCGGACTGGTTCGCGGCGACGATCCTTGCGGGGCGCATGGTGCATGTCTTCGGCTCGGGCCATTCGCGGATCATGGTCGAGGAAATGTGGCCGCGCTACGGCTCGTTCCCCGGCTTCAATCCCATCGTCGAGCTGTCGCTCAGCTTTCACAATCTCGTGGTCGGCGCGAACGGGCAGCGGCAGGCCATGTTCCTCGAAAACGTGAGCGGGCTCGCCGAGCGCATCCTGCGCAACTTCGACCTCGCGCCGCAGGACTCGGCGCTGGTGATTTCGTCGGGCGGCTGCAACGTCGTGCCCATCGAGATCGCCGAGCAGTTTCAAAAGCGCGGCGTGCGCGTGGTGGCGATCATTTCCCGCGCGCACAGCGAGGCCAGCACCAGCCGCCGCGCCGACGGGAAAAAGCTCCACGACTTTGCCGACCTCACGCTCGACACCGGCGCGCCGGTCGGCGACGCGATGGTGAAAATCGCCGGCCTCGCCACGCCGGTCGCGCCCGGCTCGACCGTCGGCGGCTGCCTGCTCGTGAACGCGATCAAAGCCGAAGTAGCCGCGCGCTTGACGAAGGCCGGACAGCCGCCGCGGGTGCTGAGCGCGGGGGCAATCGTGGGTGCGGAAAGGGCGGTTGAGCTTTTTGAAAGCGCCTACGATGAACACGCCCGGCGGCTGGCTAAAATGTATGAGCGGATAGGGCTGAGTGATGAGGTATGAAGGATGAGTGATGAAGGGCAGAGGCAGGATTTACGGGCGCGGACGACGGCGTTTGCGTTGCGGGTTTTGAAGATGGTTTCGGCGCTGCCGAAGTCGCAGATTGCGCGGACGCTCGGCGGGCAGGTGCTGAGATCGGGAACGTCGGTCGGGGCAAACTATCGCGAGGCTTATCGGGCGCGCTCGAAGGCGGAGTTTATCGCGAAGCTGGGCGACTGTCTGCGCGAGTTGGAGGAAACGTCCTACTGGCTGGAACTCCTCTCCGCCGCGGAAATCATCAAGCCCGAGCGTCTCGCCGACCTCCGCAAAGAAGCCGATGAGCTTCTCGCCATTTTCACCACGATTTCCAAGAACGCGAAATCCGCCTGACCGGAACATTCATCACTCATCCTTCATACCTCATACCTCATGCCTTTTCCCCCGCTCCGCGCAACCGTCATCGGCAGTTATCCGTTCCCGTCGTGGCTGGAGTTTGCCTGCCAACATCTCGGCGAGTTTGGCAAAGACGACATCGCCGAGTTGCAGGACGACGCGGTCATCGCCGCGCTGCACGACCAGCTCGCGGCGGGGCTCGATGTCGTCACCGATGGCGAGCAGACGCGGCTCGATTTCAATCTCTCGTTCTACGGTTTCCTCGACGGCCTCGAACTCGAAGGCGCATCTCCCCGCCGCTTCGGCCCGCCCGCGCACGACCAGCGCGGCAAGCACGCCGTCGTCGGCGAACTGCGCGCGCCGCGCGGGCTCGGAGTGGTGGAGGAGTTCAAGCGGCTGCAGCGTCTCGCGCCCGCCGGGCTGGTGCTCAAAGCGAGCGTCCCCGGCCCCTACACGCTGAGCGGGCGGCTGGTGCCAAACGCGCAGTATCCCGACCGCTACGCGCTGACCGAGGCGCTGCTGCCCATCGTGCGCGCGGAGCTGGAGGCGCTGGTCGCGGCGGGCTGCCGGGAGATCACGGTCGATGAGCCGTCGATGAGTTGCTACGCGCACCGCGAGGAGCCGAAAAAGTTCGTCGAGATTTTCAACCGCACCGTCGCACCGGTCGTCGGCAAATGCCGGCTCTCGACGCATCTCTGCTTCGGCAATTTCAAAGGCCGCGCCGTGGGCCTGCGCCGCTACGCGCCGATGTTCCCCGCCTTTCTCGACATGACCCTCGACGAGGTGCATCTCGAAATGGCCAGCCGCGAGTTTTCCGAAATCGCGATCATCGGCGAAATCGCGAAGCGCATGGATGTCGCCGTCGGGATCATCGACGTGAAGAGCTACTTCATCGAGACGCCCGAGGAAGTGGCCGCGCGCGTCCGGCTCTGCCTGGCGCACGCGCCCGCGGAGAGGCTTTCCTTTGCGCCTGACTGCGGCCTTTCACAGACCGCGCGCTGGGCCGCGCGGCAGAAGCTCGCCAACATGGTTGCGGGGGTGAAAATCGTGCGCCAGGAACTCGGCTTATGAAACAGAAACTCACGCTCAACGTCGCCGACCTCGGGCCGCTGATCCGCATCATCCGAGGCAGTCGTGTCATGCTCGACAGTGACTTAGCCGTGCTCTACGGCGTGGAAACGAAAGTGCTTAAGCGAGCGGTAAAGCGAAACGTCGAAAGGTTCCCAGACGATTTCATGTTTCCGCTTACGGCAGAATAACTTGCAAACTTGAGGTGCCAAATTGGCACCTCAAGTTTGGCGCATGGTGGCAGTCGCTATCGGCCATACGTCTTCACGCAGGAAGGCATCGCCATGCTCTCCAGCGTGCTGCGGAGCGGGCGCGCGGTGGAGGTGAATGTGGCGATCATGCGCGCCTTTGTGCGGCTGCGGGAGATGACGCTCGGCATCGGGGAGCTGGCGCGCAAGGTGGAGGCGCTGGAACGCGGCTTTGCCAGACATGGCGAGGATTTCAAGGTGGTCTTCGATGCGCTGCGGCAGTTGATGACGCCGCCGGAAAAGCCGCGGCGGAAAATCGGCTTCAACGCGCCGGACTGAGCGATGATCGAACCGCTGCTCCGCGACGACGCCTTTCTCGCCGATGTGGCGCAGCCGCCCGCCACGCCGGACGAACTGCGCGTGTGGTGGCTGGGGCAGAGCGGGTTTCTCGTGCGGTGCGGCGGGCACTTTGCGCTGCTCGATCCGTATCTCTCGGACTCGCTGACAAAAAAATATGCGACGACGGACAAGCCGCATGTGCGCATGACGGAGCGGGTGATCGCGCCGGAGCGGCTGACGGGGATCGAGGTCATCACGTCGAGCCACAACCACACGGATCATCTTGATGCAGAGACGCTGCGACCGCTGGTCGCGGCGAACCCGCAGGCGCGGCTGGTCATCCCCGAGGCGAATCGCGCGTTCGTCGTGAACCGGCTTGGCATCAGCATCGCCGGGCCGGTGGGTTTGGACGACGGCACGAGCGCGCCGGTGGGTGCGTTCACGTTTCACGGCATCGCCGCGGCGCACAATGACCTCACGACCGATGCGGCGGGGCGTCAGCCGTTTCTCGGCTACGTCATCCGCTGCGGGCGGTGGACCATCTACCACTCGGGTGACACGCTGCTTTACGACGGACTCGTGGAAAAGCTGCGCGCCTTTGCGCCCCTCGACCTCGCGCTGCTGCCGATCAACGGGCACAGACCTGAGCGCCGCGTGGCCGGAAACCTCGACGGACGCGAGGCCGCGCAGCTCGCGCACGCCATCGGCGCGCGGTGGGTGGTGCCGTGCCACTACGAGATGTTCGCCTTCAACACGGCCGATCCGGGCGAGCTTTTCATCCCGGAGTGCGAGCGGCTCGGGCAGCCGTACCGCATGCTTCGCGCGGGGGAGGCGCTGGCGCTGCTGTAGGGGAAGCTGGCAGCCTCCCCTACAGCCATGCCGCCACTTTCCTCTCGTCACGCCTTTCTCTGCGCGCAAAATCGCAGCCACCCTATGAGCAAAAAATTCCGCATCGCTGGCATCAATTTCGACCACATGCACATGGGCGATCTGCTGCGGCAGACGCACGGGCATCCCGACGCGGAGCTGGTGGGCATCTGCGACGAGCAGCCGCTGCGGATGGCCTCGGCGATGCAGAATTTTTCCATCCCGGCGGAGGCCATTTTTACAGATTACCGGGCGTGTTTGGAGCAGACGCAACCGGACCTCGTGATCCTCTGTCCGGCCACGGGCGAGCATGCGCTGTGGACGCAGCGGGTGGCGGAGTTCGGGGTGAACATCATGGTCGAGAAACCCTTCGCCGCGTCGCTCGCGGACGCGGATGCGATGATCGCGGCGCAGCGCGCGACGGGAAAAATGCTGGCGATTAACTGGCCGCTGCGCTGGCTGCCCGGCTACATCACCACGAAGCGGCTGCTCGATGAGGGCCTCATCGGCGAGTTGACGAGTTTCCACCACTACGGCGGAAATCGCGGGCCGCTTTACCATCGCGCGGACAAGCTGGAGGCGGTGCCGACGGCGGAGGAAAAGGCGGCGAGCTGGTTCTACGACGCGGCGCGCGGCGGCGGCTCGCTGCTCGACTACGCGGGCTACGGTGCGACCATCGGGACGTGGTTTCAGGGCGGGCGCAAGCCGCTAGAAGTGACGTGCGTGAAGGACGAGCCCGCGGGGCTGGCGGTCGATGAGCACAGCGTCACCGTCTGCCGCTACGAGCAGGGGCTTTCCAAGATCGAGACGCGCTGGGGCACCTTCACCGACCCGTGGATTTTGCAACCGCAGCCGCCGTGCGGCTTTGTCCTCTGCGGCACGCGCGGGACGATCAGCGCGTACGACTACGCCACGCAGCTGCGTGTGCAAACGACCGAGCGGCCCGAGGGCTATGAGGTGGCGGTGGATGAAGTGCGCGCGCCTTTCCAGAACCCGATCCAGTACGTGCTCGCGGCGCTCGATGGCGGCGAGTTTGAGCGCGGCCCGCTGCACCCGGAGATCGCCCGCATCGGCCAGCAGATCGTGGACAGTGCGGTGCTGAGCGCGCGGGAAAAGCGGACGGTGAAACTCGTGGAGTGAGCGACGAAACCTACGGCGTGAGCGTGGAGAAAACGGCGCGGGAAATCGCC
>JANXWQ010000644.1 GCA_025351065.1 Chthoniobacter sp.
GCCCGCCAGACGTAGTCGGTGAGGATCGGGAAGCACTCGGCGAGGTTCGTGCCGGTGAGGATGATGACCTTCGCGAGCGGGATGTCGCTCCACGGATTCGCCGCGCGATCCACGCCGAAGGCCATGCGATTCGCCGAGCCCGCGGCGACCATGCAGAGGCGTCCGTTGTAATCGATGTTCGCGGTCTGGAGCGCGATGCGGGCGAACTTGCCGTTAAGGTAAGCCTTCTCGTTCGTCATCGAGGCACCGCCGAGAAATGCGAAGGCGTCCTTGCCGTACTTGGCCTGGATTTCTTTGATCGACTTGGCCGTGCTCGTCATCGCTTCGTACCAGCCCGCTGCGCGAAAGCCTTCCGCACTGCGGATGAGCGGCGTGAGCAGCCGGTCGGGGTGGTCGTTCTGCATGTAACGCTTCACGCCTTTCGGGCAGAGCTTGCCTTGGTTGACGGGGAATTCTTCCCACGGCTCGAACCCGATGACCTTGTTGTCTTTGACCTTGAGCTGGATGCCGCACTGCACGCCGCAGAAGCAGCAGTGCGTCTTCACGAGCTTGTCCGGCTCGCCGTTATTCCAGCCGCCCGCGGGCGTGTGAGCCAGCGTCGGGCCGTACATCTCGATGTATTTTCCCTCGGGTAAAGTGAGCGTGGCCATAAGTCAGCGACCGATGGACCGGCCTTGGTTGAGCGCCAGCAGCCCGCGGCGGCACGCGGGGCAGATGTCCTGGTAATGCACTTCGCCCTGCGCGCCGGCGAAGCGGTAGTTGAAGCCGAGTTCGTCGAGCACGGTTTTGAGATCATCGACATGCATCTGGCTCGCGAAGTCCCCGCCGCAGCGTCGGCAGTGCGCGCGCGGCCCGGCGGCGCCGACCTTTTTGTAACGGCTCACGCACAGCGAGCAGGTGCGCTGAAACATGTGAAAGAGTTTTCCAAACGGAATGTAGAGCAGCAGCGCGACGACGCTCATCATGTGGACGAGCGCCCACAGCCCGTGCCCGTGGCCGGCGAGAAATTTGTAGCTCACCGTGAGCGCGAGCCCCGTCGCTGTGACCGCGAGGATGAGCAGGAGCGGCACGATGTCCTCGTAGAAGCTCTGCGTGGCCCGCTCGCCCGGATCGGTGAACCGCCGCCAGCCAGCCATCGCGAGCCCGATGAGCACAAGGATCGCGGAGATGTTCAGCAGGTTGAACATCATGAAGGCCTTGAAACTGTGGACGCTGAAGCTGTCCACGTTCATGCCGAACGCCGCGACGTGATACATCTCCGCGTTGTCCGCGAACGACTCGAAATGAATCCAGCCGAAGACGAGCGGAAAGGTGATCGCAAACGCCAGCGTGCAGCCGCCCGAGAGGCACAGGTGCATGACCCAGCGCACCCCGCCGCGCCGCCGGATGAACTCCTGCGCGACGAAATTGCGCGCAATCGCGAAGCCCAGCGTCCCCGCGCCGTGCGGCAGCGGCAGTGCGGAAACTCCAGCCTTTTCCACCGCCTGCGCCGCGGTGCCGGCGGGGCGAAAAAACAGCTCGAGGCCGCGCCGGAAATACATCCGCGACGGCGGGCGCTGCGCCCATACCGCGAAGCGATAGCCGACTGCGAACGCCGCCATGAGTGCGCCGAGCGCGTAGCCGGTGAGCGCCGGATCGAAGTGCCGCAATCCAGTCGAGCCGATCGCGATCCCCGTCGCGGTCGCGACCGTCAGGGCAGTGCCCGCGAGGAGTGCGGTGCGGTTTGGAAGCCTCATAAGCTCAGCTCACTCCTCATTGGAAAAGATCGCCTGGAGCGTGTTGAGGTCGTGGCGGGCGGTGAAGGCTTGGAAGCTCTCGCCTTCGGTGCGGTGGCGCAGATAGCCGCGCAGCATTTTCTCCACGAGCGGCGGGAGGCTTTCGAAGGCAATCGCGTTGAAGACCTGCCGGCCCACTGCCTGGTTCGCGCCGAAGCCGCCGCCGACGAAGATGTGATAGCCGTCCACACTTTCGCCGCCGACTTTCGCCTTTGTGCCGAGCAGGCCGATGTCGCCCATGTAATGCTGCGCGCAGGAATTTGGGCAACCGGTGACGTGGATGTTTACGGGTTGGTCGAGTTTGAGGCGCTTGTCGAGATAGCCGGCGAGCTGGAGCGCGTGGCCCTTGGTGTCGGCCTGCGCGAATTTGCAATACGCGTTGCCGGTGCAGGCGATGAGCCCGCTGCGGAGGTTCGATTGCTGGGTGTCGAAGCCGGTTTTGCGCAGCGCCTTTTTCACCGTCTCGACGAAGTGATCCGGCACATTCGGGATGATGAAATTCTGCCAGACGGTGAGCCGGATTTCGCCGGAGCCGTAGAGGTCGGCGATCTCGGCGGCGCGCAGCATCTGCTTCGGCGAGATGTGCCCGACGGGCACCGTCGCGCCGACGTAGTTCAGCCCCTTTTGCTTTTGCGGATAAATGCCGACGTGGGAGTGCGGCAGCGCCTGTCCCGGATACGCGACTGCCGCGGGATCGAGCAGTGCGCGCTGGAGCTGGTAGCCGAGCAGCTTTTCGGTCGCCTCGAGATATTTTTCGAGCGACCACGTTTCGAGCAGATGCTTGAGCCGCGCCTTTTTCCGATCGCCGCGATTTCCATTGGCGATGTAAACGCGCACCACCGCTGCGATGACTTTGTTCAGCTCCGCGGGCTTCACGAGCACGCCGAGATCGCGGGCGAAAGCCTTGTGGCCGGTCGCGCCGCCGAGGGCGATGCGGAAGAAAATCTCGTCGCCGACTTTCACCGCTTTGCAGCCGATGTCGTTGGTGTCTTCGACGGTACCGATCAGGCCGCCGCCGTCGTAGGCGATGTTGAATTTCCGCGGCAGATCGTAGAACGCGCGGTCATTGATGATGATGTGCCCCATCTCGTGGCAAAGCGGCATGATGTCGATCAGCTCGTGCGGGTCGATGCCGGCGGTCGGGTTCGCGGTGAGGTTGCGGATGTTGTCCGCGCCCGCGCCGCGCGTGTGCAGGCCGATATGCTGGATGCGCTGGATCAGCGCCGGCGTATCCTTTGGCTGGATGAGCCGCATCTGCAAATTCGCCCGCGTAGTGATCTGCACGTAGCCGGTCGTCAGTTCTTTCGCGATGGCCGCCAGCTCACGGAGTTGGAAAGTGCGGAGCTGTCCGCCAGGGATGCGCAGCCGCGCCATGAAGGCTTCCTTGTTCGGCGTGAGGTAGAAAAGTCCGTTCCATTTGAAGCGGAAGATTTCCTCCTTGTCGGGCGCTTTGTTCGCGGCGGCGCAGTCGAGCAACACGGGGTAGGAGTCAAGCGGATGCAGCTCCTTTTTCACCCGCTCCTCGAAAATGAGGTCTTCTTGCGAAACCGTCTTTCCAACTGCCGGTGCGCCTTCCGCGTCGGTAAAGCGCTGGCCGCGCGCGGAGACGCCGGCGAAAAATCCCGTGAGATAGTTCGTCTGCTCGGGTGAAAGCGGATCGCCGTTAATGGTGTTGATCGGAAAGGCGGCGGTGCTCATGGGATCAATAGACGTCGCGCTGGTAGCGTTTCTCGGACTTGAGTTTTTGGATGTATTGGGCGGCTGTTTCCTTGGTCAGCCCGCCGGCGGTTTCGGCGATCTGGTGGAGGGCGGCGTCCACGTCTTTGGCCATGCGGCTGGCGTCGCCGCAGACGTAAAAATGCGCGCCGCTTTGCAGCCAGGACCAAAGCTCGCCGGCGTTTTCGAGCATGCGGTTTTGGACGTAGATTTTCTCCGCCTGGTCGCGGGAGAAGGCGAGGTCGAGGCGGGTGAGATGGCCGTCGGCGACCCAGGCTTCGAGCTGCTCGCGGTAGAGAAAATCGCTCGTGCGCTTCTGGTCGCCGAAGAAGAGCCAGTTGCGTCCGCGTGCGCCGATCGCTTCGCGCTCTTCCAGGAACGCGCGGAAAGGCGCGATGCCAGTGCCCGGGCCGCACATGATGACCGGCACGTCGCCGCTCGCCGGCAGACGGAACCCGTGCGAGGTCTGAACGAAAACAGGCGCCGGCGTGTGCTCGGCGCAGCGATCCGCGAGGAAAGTCGAGCAGACGCCCTTGCGCGCGCGACCGAAGGCGTCGTAGCGCACCGCTCCGACGGTGAGATGCACCTCATCGGGATGGGCCTTGGGGCTGGACGAGATGGAGTAGAGCCGCGGCTGGAGCTTCTTCAGAAAGACGACCAGCTCGTCGGGCGCGAACTTCGTCGTCATCCCGTGGAGCACGTCGATGACTTCGCGGCCCCAAAGCCATTTTTTCAAATCGCCGTTGCGCGCGGGATCCAACAGGCCACGGAGTTCGCCGTCCGCACTGTGCTCGGCAGCCGCCTTGAGCAGATCAGCCGAAGGGCGGCTGATATCGTAGTGCTGCGTGAGCGCGGCGCGCAGCGAAGTCTCCGTGCCGTCAGGCGTCTTGACCGCTTCCTCGCCGTCGCAGCCGAGCGCGGCGATCACGTCATTGACGAGCCCCGCGCAATTGCTCGGCAGCACGCCGAGGGCGTCGCCGACCTCGTAGCTCAGCCCGGAACCCGCGAGCGAAATCCCGAAGTGGCGCACTTCCTTGTCCGAGCCGGGCGCATTGAGCAGACGGTTCGTGAGCAGGCGCGCGGGAAAGGGATTTTTCTTCGAGTAGCCCGCTTCGGCGGGCGTTTCTTCGGCGACGCGCGCGCCATTCAGCGCGGGCGCCGCCGCCCCACCGGGTGTCGAGGCGAGCGCGGCGAAGACGCCCTCGGTCCACGACTTCGCGGGCGCATCGTAATCGACATCGCAATCGACGCGGGGATGCACCCGCTTCGCGCCGAGTTTCTCAAGGCGCTCGTCACAGATTTTTCCGAACTGGCAAAATGCCGCATAATTCGTGTCGCCAAGCGCGAGCACCGAATAGTTGAGATGCGCGAGCGGCGGCGCGGTGTCGGCGTTGAGGTAATTCCAAAAAGCCTGGGCGTTATCGGGCGGGTCGCCGTCGCCGTAGGTGCTGGTGATCACGAGGACGTTTTCCTCCTTCGTCAGGTCCACGCTTTCATACTTCGCCATGTCCACGAGCTTCGGCGCGAAGCCGCGCTTCTGCGCTTCCTTCGAGGCCTTTTTCGCCAGGCCCTCAGCCGTTCCCGTCTGGCTGCCATACAGGACGACCACCGGTTTCGCGGGCGCGGCGGGCGCGGCGCTCAGGCCGCTCATGGCACGCGCGGCGAGCGAGGCGTCGGAGAAAAGCCCGGCGAGATAGCCGTTGAGCCAGAGGCGCTGTTCGGGGGAGAACGGGGCATTGTCTGGAATGAACGGAATCGAATTCATAGGCGGCTGAGCAGTTTGATGAGCAGGCCGATGGTGAGCGCGAGGAGGACGAAAAAACCGGTCTTGTAGAAGCGCAGCGGGTCGCGTCCGAGGAGCGCGGTTCCGGCGTGGAAAAACGGCTCGACCTTGGCGGGGTTCGCGAGGTCAAAGGCGAGTGCGCTGTAATGCTGATAGGTGAGGTCGGGATCGACGACGATGGTGCGGAGAATGACCGACTCGAGCCACGGCGGGATGTTGGGATTGAGCCGGGTCGGAGCTTTGGCAGCGTGAAAAACGGGTGTCTGAAACCGTTCGATTTCGCCGTAGGGAAACGCGCCGGTGAGCGCCTGGTAGAGCGTCACGCCGATCGAGAAAATTTCCGTGCGCTCAGAAATCGGCGTGCCGTGAAAACGCTCGGGCGCGAGGTAGCTGGCGGTGCCGGCGCGCGAGGTGATGGAAAAAATCTCCACGGCGCTGCCGAGGTCGATGAGCTTGAAGCGCAGGTGGTCGTAGTGGCTGATGACGAGAATGTTTTCCGGCTTGATGTCGCCATGCACGAGGTCGAGCCGCAGCAGATGCGCGCTGGCGGCGAGGAGAAAGCGTCCGAGTTCCACCGCCTCATCGACGGACAGGCGGCGCGAGGCGAGCAGCGTCTTAAGGCTGGGTGCTTCGACAAACTCCATGACGTAGTAGCGCGCGGTCGCCCGCTCCGGCACGAACGCCTCGACGAAAAATTCCGCGCGCAGCCGCGTCGCGTTCCACGTTTCTTTCACGAACTGATTCAGCACGGTCTCGTTTTCGCGCGCATCGAGCGGGGCAAATTTCAGCGTCCAGCGCTGACTGTCCTTTGTCGCCAGCCAGACGCGGTCGCTGTGCTGGAAAGGGCGGACGAGTTCGTAGCCGTCGAAGATGTCGCCCTTGCGGAGCGTGTCGGGGATGGGGAGGGGGAGCTGGCTCACGGCGCGCAGCTTACCAGTCTCGGCGATGTCGATCACGATCGCACTCATGTCGTCGAGCAGCTCGTCGGTGGCGACGGAGCGGGCGTGCTGGACGATGGCGCGGGCGGCGATGCGCTGGGAAAGTTTGATCGAGAGCGTTTCGTCATTGAGCACGTTTGAGACGCCGTCGGAGCAGAGGAAAGCGATGTCGCCGTCGGACAGCTCGCGCTCGAAGCAGTGCGGCTCGACTTGCGGCGAGAGGCCGATGGCGCGGCGGAGGACGTGTTTCATGTCGGCATCGACATGGTCTTCGGACAGGCGCGAAATTTTTCCATCGCGCGCGAGGTAGATGCGAGAGTCGCCGACGTTGAGCCCGTAGAGCCAGTTGCCCTCGATGACGGCAACGGAAAGCGTGGAGACCATTTCGGTGCTGCGGTCGTGGAGCAGGGATTCGTGATGCAGCGTGTGGTTGATGAGCCGGGTGAATTCCGTGAGCGCCTTTTGCGGGCTCCACGAGGCGGGGCGCGCGGCATAGTTGCTGACCAGCGACTCGACGATGCGCGCGGACGCTTCTTTGCCGCGCCGCGCCGCGCCGGTGCCGTCGGCGAGCACGGCGATGACGGTCTCGTCCCACGTTTTCACGGCGAAGGAATCTTCCGATTCCACGCCATTGCGCGGCAGGCCGAAGCTGGTGAGGCTCACTTTCATCGTCAGATGCGCGCATCGGCCACCGCGCCCCACGTCGTGCGCCAGCGGGTTTTCACGAGGCTCAGACCGCAGACGGCGAGCAGGCACAGCGCGGCGAAAACGAAGAAGCCGACCGCATACGAACCCGTGAGCCCTTTCGCCAGACCGAGCGAGCTGGCGAGGTAAAAGCCGCCCACGCCGCCGCCCGCGCCGACGAGGCCGGTCATCACGCCGATGTCTTTGCCGAAGCGCTGCGGGAGAAGCTGGAAGACCGCGCCATTGGCCATGCCGAGCGCGCCGGAGGCGAGGAGGAAGGTGGCGACATTGAAGCCGAGGACGTGCGCGAACGGGCTGGCAATGAGCGCAAACGCGGCGACCCCGTAAAACGTGTAGAGCGAGCGGATGCCGCCGATGCGATCGGCAATCGCGCCGCCGAAGGGCCGCAGCACCGCGCCGACAAACGTGCAGAGCGCCGCGAAGTCGCCGGCCTGCACGGCGGTGAGGCCGTATTCGCTTTTGAAATAAAGCACGTAGCTGCTCGCGAGGCCGACGAAGCCGCCGAAGCTGACGGTGTAATAGAAACAGAACCAGTGCGCGTCCTTGTCCTTGAGCAGGTTCATGTAGTCGATGAGCCGTTTCTTTTTCACCTCGACCGGCGCTTCGCGCGAAAAGATCGCGTAGATCGCGAGCACGAGCACGGCGGGGATGAGCGCGAAACCGAAGACAGCTTTCCAGCCAAACGCGGCGGCGAGGCGCGGCGCGAAAAGCGCGTCGAGCACCGTCCCAACATTGCCCGCGCCGGCCAGGCCCATGACCACGCCCTGCATATTCGGCGGATACCACCGGCCCGCCTGCGGCAGCGCGACGGCGAAGCTCGCGCCGCCGAAGCCGAGCACGAGCCCCATGAGCAGCGTGGCCTGATAAGTCGGCAGGCCGAAAATGTAGCCCGCGGCCAGCCCGAGCGTGACGATGATCTGCGCGATGATGCCAGTGTTTTTAGCGCCGATGCGATCGACGAGCAGGCCGAGCGCGATG
>JANXWQ010000649.1 GCA_025351065.1 Chthoniobacter sp.
TTCGACGGCAAGATCGAGCTGCTCACGCACCGCGCGACGCCCGCGGCGGTAGCGCAGCGCAGCGAACTCGCCGCGCCGCTGTAGGGGAAGCTGGCCGCTTCCCCTACAGCGGCGGGCGGTTCCCGCCCGCGGCGGCGGAAAGCTCCAGTGCGCAGCGGTGCGTGGTCACGGCCTGCTGCACGTTTTTGAAATGGATCGGCTGGGTCTGGCGAAAGGCCGCGCGCTCCTCCGCGGTAAGCGCGGCGAGGAAGGCGTCGGTCGTCAGGATTTCCCACGCGCCCGCCTTTTCGCACAGCCGCGCGGCGAGGTTCACTGTGTGGCCGATGGCCGTGAAATCGCGTCGCGTCGCCGAACCGATCGAGCCCACCACCGCGCGCCCGCGGTGGATGCCCACGCCCAGCCCGAGCGGCCAGCCGTGCCGCTCCGTCTCGGCATGCACGCGGGCGATGAGCCGGCGCGCGCAGGCCAGCACTTTGCCGCCCGCGTGCGCCTGGTCGAGGAAGACGGCCATCACCGCGTCGCCGATGAATTTGTCCACGTCGCCGCCCGCCGAAAGCACCACGTCGGCCTGCACGGCGAGGAGCTGGTTCAGCTCGCGCACGAGCACGCTGGCCTCGCGCTCCTCGGAGAAACGGGTGAAGCCGCGCAGGTCGGCGAAGAGCACAAACACCTCCTGCTCCGAGCCCGCGAGCAACGAGGGATCGTCGCGGCTGCGGCGCACCGCCTCGGCGGTAAAACGCGAGACGTAGGGGAGCAGCGCGAGCTTTTCACCCAGCGCCAGGATCATGTCGTTGAACGCCGCGCCGAGCTGGCCGATTTCGTCGCCGGTCATCGTCTCGACCTGCACGCCGAGTTCGCCCGCCTGGAAGCGGCGCATGCCCGCCGCGAGCTGATTGAGCCCGCGCGTGACGCTCCGCGCCAGCCACAGCCCCGGCAGCGAACCGACCGCAATCGCCACCGCCGCCAACCCGAGCGATGCGAGCAGAATGTTGCGCTCTTTGGCCGAGATCCGGCTCATCTCCGCGTCCACCTCAATGACCGCGACAGGCTTGCCCGCGCGGTCGAAAATCGGCGCGTAGCCGCTGATCCATTCGCCGTGTTCATCGCGGTACGGCGCGGTAGTGGTCGGCTCGCCGCCCGACCACGCGCTGAGAAAGGCCGCGCGGTTTTCCGCGCGGATGGTGTAGCGGTCGCCGATGAAAGTCCGCCGCTGGAGCATGGCCACGAATTCCGTCGCGCCCGCCGCATCGAGCGGGCGCAGGATGTAGATTTCGCGGTCCGTGAGCCCGTCGATTTTCCGCACGTTGTCCAGCAGCGCACGCACGCGCTGAAACTCCGGCATCGCCGCATCCTCATTCGCGTGAATGCGGGCGAGGTCATCGCCCGCCAGCGCCAGCGCCGCCGTGCCCGCCGCGCTATGCACAAACGCCTGAAACTCCTCCACCACCCCCTGCCGCCGCAGCACGATCCCCGGCACGATGAACGCCGCCATGACCGTGACCGCGACCACGCCCATCGCGAGGAAGATTTTCAGCCGCAGATTGAAAATGCGGCGGGGCGTGACGGCGTTCATGGAGTGGAAAACAGGCCAGCGGGAGAGCGTTGGCGGACGGTGGCTATTCCCCGAAAATGGTTACGGCCGGTGCCCCACCCAAGAGGCACCGGCCGCCCCAACCAAGGAGAGCTTTAATCAACGCTGTTTTTGCGGATTGAACACCACATAAATGCGCTTGCCGCGCCTTTCCAGATTCAGCAGCACGCCCTTGCCGCCCTTTGCCTCCAGGCCCGCGCTGATCGCCACCGCGCACGCCGCGGCATCGGCCACGGATTTCGTGTCCACTTCGGTGATGACATCATCGGCGAGGATTTCCACCTTCGACGCCGGGCTGTCCGCCACGATTTCCACGATGCGCGCGCCCGCCGGTTTGGCATCGTGCAGTTTCAAACCGTAGGTCTCCAGCTTCGGCTCGCCGCCTTTCTTCGGCCCGGCGGTGTTCGCGACCTTCACCATCTCCGCGGGCAGCTCGCCGGTGACCACCGCGATTTTCAAAAGACCGCCGCCGCGCCAGACGGTGAGCTGCAGCGCCTGCCCGATTTTCTTTTTCAAAATCTCGCGCTGCACCTCGCGGTTCGTCGCCACCTTCACCCCATCGACTTCGGTGATGACATCCGCCGCGTGCAGCTCGCTTTTCGACGCGGGCGCGTTGGCCTCGATGGTCTGCACGACCACGCCTTTCTCCACGCCGCTGATGTGCTCGCGCAACCGCGTGTCCGCGCCCAGCGTCATCATGCGGATGCCGAGCCACGGGCGCTGCACTTTGCCGTTGGCAATGAGCTGCCCTCCCACGTCGCGCAGCATGGCCGACGGGATGGCAAACGCGAGCCCGCGCCCGATGCCGTTGATGAGCGTGTTCATGCCCACGACCTGGCCCTCGACATCGAACAGCGGCCCGCCGCTGTTGCCCGGATTGATGAAGGCGTCGGTCTGGATGTAGTCCTCGTACAGGATCGTCGCCGAGGTCGGGCCGAGCAGATTCGTGCGCCCCTTTCCGCTCACCCAGCCGACGGTGAAGCTGTAGTCCTGATTGAACGGTGTGCCGATGGCGCACACGAGCTGCCCCACCCGCAGCGCGTCGCTGTCGCCCAGCTCCACGGCGGGCAAATCCTTCGCGTCAATGCGCAGCACCGCGATGTCCGTCTTGTCGTCTGCGCCCACAAGCTTCGCCGGAAAAACGCGCCCGTCCTTCAGCCGCACCGTGATTTTTTCCGCGTCGGCGATGACGTGGTTGTTCGTCACGATCACCCCGTCCGCGCGCAGGATGAAGCCCGAGCCCTCGCTCCGGCTCGGCGGCGCGGGCAGCTTCCAAATATCCGGCGGCTCCTTGCCCTTATCCGGGCCTTTCGACGGCTCCTTGCCCTCGTCGAAAAAAAACTCGAAGCCCTTCATCGGCTCCCGCTCCTCCTCCTCCGCGCGCTTCACCGCCTCGATCACCACCACGCTCGGCGCGACTTTTTCAAAGACCTGCACAAAACCCTCGTCGAGCGTCTTCAGCAGGCTCAGCGCCGCCGCCCCTTTCGCCCCCTCCGCCGCCCACGCACCCGCACCCGCGAGCGCGGCGATCACAAAAACGGTGGCGGAAAAAAGGCGCATGACAGGGTGCAAGTGGACACGATGCCCCACCGCCCGTTCAAAAGTCCACCCGCCCTTTTGCCAGCGGGCGAGCAGCGCAGCCCGTCAGCCTTGGCCCCGGCGGCGGCGAAGGCCAAGCAGCAGCGGAGCAGCTAGGGCCAGCAGCGCGGCGGCGGTGGGCTCGGGGGTCACGGCGGCCGTGGAGGTGGCCGGAAAGTCCAGGATGTAAATGCCGG
>JANXWQ010000005.1 GCA_025351065.1 Chthoniobacter sp.
GTTGGCTATTTCGAAACGGGAAAATCAACGAACGGGAGGCACGAAACCATCCGCGGCGCAACGTGCTGCAAAAGGCCCTCGGGGCCGGGCACCAGTTTGTGAGTCCGCAGGTCGGCGCGGTCGCTTGCGAACGAGGCGATCTTTTCCTGCTCTGCACGGACGGGCTGACCGAGGGCCTTTTCGACGAGCAACTGCTCCAGCGCCTGCGCGCGCCGGATGCGGAGGAGGCGGCGCAAAACCCCGCGCAGCGTCTCGTCACCGCCTCGCTCGAACGCTCGGGCCGCGACAACACGACGGCGCTGGTCATCGAAGTGACGAGTGCCAGCGGCGGGCGTCTGTAGGGGAAGCTGTCAGCTTCCACTGCAGACGCCCTGTGCCCGCTCACTTTCACTTTCACTTTCACCCGCCACCGCTCCAGATTCGCCGCTCGCATGCTCAACCCGCTCCCTTTCGCCCGCTCGATGCTCCAGCATCTCAGCAGCGTGGTCTGGCTGCTCGTGCAGACGGTGCAGGAAATGGGCGACCATGTTTTCCGGAGGCGCTTTCCGTTTCGCCTTGCCAGTTTTTTTGAGCAGACGGATCGCGCGGGCGTGGGCTCCATCCCGCTCGTGGCGCTGGTGTCGTGTTTCATTGGGCTGACCTTCGCGCTGCTCACCGGCTACCAGCTTCAGCCCTACGGCCAGGAGCGGCTGGTGCCGCCGCTGGTCGCCATCGGTTTCACCCGCGAACTGGGGCCGCTGATGACCGGGATCATGCTGGCCGCGCGCATCGGCGCGGCTTTTACCGCCGAGCTCGGCACCATGACCGTGGCCGAGGAAGTCGAGGCGCTCGAAGCGATGGGCCTCGGCCCGCTGCGCTATCTCGTGAGCCCGCGGCTGCTCGCAGTGGTGCTGCTCATGCCGTGTCTCGTGGTCATCTCCGACCTCACGGCGGTGGCCGGCGCGGCGGTCATCTCGCGGTGGGCGTTCGACATTCCTTGGCAAAGTTTCGCCGAGAGTGCGATCGAGCGCGTGCTCATCCGCGATGTCGTGGCGGGCGTGGTGAAGAGCCTGCTCTTCGGCCTCATCATCGGACTCGTGGCCTGCTACAAAGGCTTGACCGTGCGGGGCGGCGCAGCGGGCGTGGGGAATGCCACGACCGAGAGCGTGGTCGTGGCGATCACCACGGTCATCGGCTTCGATACGCTGTGCAATATCGTCCTCATCGCCCTTTTCGATAAATGAGCGACGCGCCCCTCATCGAACTGCGCGACGTGCATCTTGCGTTTGGCGAAAATGAAATTCTCACCGGCGTCAATCTGCGCCTCGCGCCGAAGGAACGGCTCGTCGTGCTCGGCCAGTCGGGCAGTGGCAAAAGCACGCTGCTCCGGCTCATCCTCGGCATCCTCAAGCCGACCGGCGGCAGCGTGCATTTCCAAGGCGGCGAGGTTTCCAAAATGCGCCGCCGCCAGCTCAACGCCATGCGCCAGAAGATCGGCATGGTCTATCAGTATAGCGCGCTCATTTCCTCCCTCAGCGTGCGCGACAACCTCGCCCTGCCGCTCGAAGAACTGACCGACAAAAAGCCCGGCGAGATCGACGCCCTCGTGGACGAAAAGCTCAAGCTCGTCGGCATGGCCGACGCGCGCGACAAGATGCCCGCCGAATTGAGCGGCGGCATGCGCAAACGCATCGGCCTCGCCCGCGGCATCATCATGGACCCCGAGTTGATTTTGTACGACGAGCCGAGTGCGGGGCTTGATCCCGTCATCAGTTCCGTGATCGACGAGCTCATCATCGCGCTGAGCGAAAAGATCGGCGCGACCTCCGTCATCGTGACCCACGAAATGGAAAGCGCCTTCAAGATCGCCACCCGCCTGGCCATGCTTTTCAAAGGCGGCATCATCGCCGAAGGCACGCCCGAGGATTTCAAAAACTCCGCCGATCCGGTGGTCAAACAGTTCATCACCGGCGCCACGGAAGGGCCGATTTTGGAAGGGGCCAAATGACCGGTGGCAGGTGACAGGTGAAGCCCCGCGCACGATGAAAGACTCCATGAGCGACGACCTGCGAACACGCCTCTCCGCAGCTTGCGGCCCCACCTGCCACCTGCCACACGTCACCTGCCACACACCATGAATATCCTCCGCAATGAAATCCGCACCGGCCTGCTCGTCGTGGTCACGCTCGTCGCGCTGGTCGCGCTGCTGCTGTATCTCGGCGCGCCGGGCGTCTTCGTGCCGCAGCACAAGTACCGCATCTTTTTCGACAACGCCGCCGGCATCAAACCCGGCGCGCAGGTGCTCCTCGCGGGCCGCAAGATCGGCCAGGTGCGCTCGCTTTTCTCCCCCGTGCCGGAGAAAGACCGGCCCACGCCGAAGATGGAAACGCTCATCGAAGTGCAGGTGGACCGGGACGCGAAAATCTACAACAAGGTGAAGGCGCAGATGACGCAGAACAGCCTGCTCGGCGAATCGGTCATCGACTTCACCAGCGGCGAAGAGGCCAGCGGACTGGCGGCGGATGGCGCGACTTTTCTTGGCGAGCGGCCCGGTGGCCTTGCCGACGCCGTGCCTGCCGTGCTGGAGAAACTCGACCCCGCGCTGACCAAAGCCACCACCACCCTCGACAGCTTGCAAAAGACCGCGGACAACCTCACGCGGCTCACCGCCGAAGGTTCCGACCTGCCGATGGCGTTTGCGGAGTTCAAAAAAACGGGGGCCAATCTCAGCGAGCTGACCGGCCCCGCAGGCCCGCTGACGCTCGCATTGAAAAACGTCCAGACGCTCACCAGCGACGAGGGCAAGCTCGGCAAAGCCTTTGGCCATCTCGCCGAGATAACCGGCCCCGAAAGCGCGCTCGCGCACACGCTGGCGAACACGGAAAAATTCACCGCCAGCCTCACGAACAACCGCGACATCGAGGTGACGCTGCGCAATTTCCGCACGTCCTCGGAAACACTGAGCCGCACGATCACCAATCTCGGTACGCAGTTTTCTGCCGTCGGCGACAACCTCCAGCAGGCCAGCGACACCGTGAAGCACCAGCCGTGGCGGCTCATCTGGCCCTCCACGAAAAAGTACGACGAGCCCGAGGCAAAGCCCGCCGAGGTGCGCCGCGCCCTCCCCATCAAAAAGTCCCCCGCCCGCCGCTAGCGCGCGGCGGCTGAACTTCCGGGTGGAGCACGCGACCCGCGTGCCGTTCGTGGCGACCCGCCACGAACGTGGGGAAGCGCCAACGCCGTCCGACCGCAGGCGCGAACCACGGCGCGCTCACCCGCGCGCTCGGCGGGTCGCCCAACGCAGCACTCGGGTCGGGTGCTCCACCCGGCAACCATCCCCGCGCTTGCCAACCTCCGTGCCCGCACCGATTCTCCCCGCCCGCCAACCCATGACCCCAACGCGCCTCGTCTTTCTCCGCCGTCTCGGCAGCTCGCTGGCGCTGTGGACTGTGGCCCTCTGGATCATTTTTTCCGGCTACGAGCCCGGCTTCCTTTTCCTCATTACCACGCTCGGACTGGTGGGCCTGTGGGAGTTTTACACGATGCTCGATCACAAGCGGCTGCCCAACTTCAAGATGATCGGCATGTGGTGCGGGCTGCTGTTTAGCTGGGGCACGTTTTACTATTTCAGCCGCGTCGGCCCAGTGCAGTCCTACGACTTCGAGGTCGCCACGCTGCTCTTCTTCATGCTCGTCGTTTTTGGCCGTCAGATGTTTCAGAAGACGCGCGATATTTCTCCGCTGGAGACGATGGCCTACACCATTTTCGGCCTGCTCTACGTCGTGTGGCTCTTCGGCTTCGTGACGAAGATCGTCTATGTCTTCCCGCGCGACGCCGCGCACCATGTCACCGGCCATTTCTACGTCCTCTGGCTCATCGTCGTGACGAAGTTCAGCGACATGGGCGCCTACGTCACCGGCTCGCTGATCGGCAAACATCCGCTCGTGCCGCACATTTCGCCGAAGAAAACGTGGGAGGGCTTTTTCGGCGCGCTCGCCTTTTCCACCGGCGGCGCGTGCGGCCTGCTCGCGCTGATGCCGCCGCAGCTTTCCTATTTGCGTCAAAGGGATGCCGTCATCCTCGGCCTCATCCTCGGCCTCGCGGCGATCATCGGCGACCTCGCCGAGTCCATCATCAAGCGCAGTTGCGACGTGAAGGATTCCGGACGCTTCCTTCCCGGCATCGGCGGCGCGCTCGACCTCATCGACTCGATCCTCTTCACCGCGCCGCTGCTCTTTTTCTACCTCCGCTTCGTCCTCGGCGTGTCATGAAAACGATGGCTCATTTAACCGCAGAGGCGCAGAAGACGCAGAGTTCCGCAGAGGACAAAGGTCGATTGGCAAAAACTCTGCGCCCCTCCGCGTCCTCTGCGCCTCTGCGGTTAAACCGAACCGCTGTCCGATGAGAAAACGCCGCGTCGTCATCCTCGGGGCCACTGGCTCCATCGGCGAGAGTGCGCAAAAAGTCGCGCGCGACATTCCTGAGCGCATGGAAATCGTCGGCATGTCCGCGCACTCCAACGCCGACAAACTCCACGCCGCCGCGCAGCATTTTCCGAATGCGAAACTCGCAATCTCGGTTGGTCCCGACGGCGTCGAGCGCCTCGTCGAACTCGCCACGCTTCCCGAGGCCGATCTCGTGCTCATCGCCATCGTCGGCACCGGCGGCTTGCGCCCCGCGCTGGCGGCGATCGAGGCGGGCAAGGACATCGCCGTCGCCAGCAAGGAAATCCTCGTCATGGCCGGCGAGGCGGTGATGAACGCCGCTCGGCGCAAAGGTGTGAAAGTCCTGCCCGTCGATAGCGAGCACAACGCCATCTTCCAATGCCTCGAAGGCCGCGACTCCCGCGAAGTCCGCCGCCTCATCCTCACCGCCAGCGGCGGGCCTTTTCGCAAAATGCCCGCCGAACAACTCGCGCACGTCACCCTCGAGCAGGCGCTCAAGCACCCGACGTGGACGATGGGCGCGAAGATCACCATCGACTCCGCCACCCTCTTCAACAAAGGCCTCGAGATGATCGAGGCCCGCTGGCTGTTCGATGTCGAAATGGCGCGCGTCGAAGTCATCGTCCATCCGCAGTCCATCGTGCATTCCATGGTCGAGTTCATCGACAGCTCCGTCCTCGCGCAGCTCTCGACGACGGACATGTGCTTCCCCATCCAGTACGCCGTCACCTACCCCGAGCGCGTGCCCAATTCGCTGCCACCGCTCGACTTCGCGAAAATCGCCAAGCTCGAATTCGAAGCCCCGCGCATCGCCGATTTCCCCGCGCTCTCCCTCGCCCGCACCGCTGGCGAAACCGGCGGCACCCTTCCCGCCGTGCTCAACGCCGCCAACGAAGTCGCCGTCGCCGCCTTTCTCCAGCGCCGCTGCGCCTTTCCCGCCATTTGGGAAACCGTCG
>JANXWQ010000040.1 GCA_025351065.1 Chthoniobacter sp.
GGCCGGGCAGTTCCGCGTGGCCGAGGAGGTGCGCGGAATCCTTGTACAAAAACGTGAGCACCTGGTCGCAAAGCTTCGCCGGGACGAGCCGCGATTTCTTCGCCAGCGCCGCCGCGCGCATCACGAGCCCGGAGGGGAAAGGCGCGGGCAGGCGGCGGTGCGGGGCGAGTTTTTCGAGCAGCGCGAGGAAGGCGTTGAAGCCGAGCGGCGGGCTGAACATGCGGTAGCTGCCGGGCGCGGGCGCGGTGGTGACGACGTGGGCGAGCGTCGCGCCGAGGTCGTCCAAGCGCAGCGGAAAAACCTGCGGCTCGCCGCTCACGGCGCGAAACGCGAGCGGGAAACGCGCGACGTTTTTCCGCAGCATGCGATACGGCCCGCGCGGCGGGTCGGGCTCCACCACGAGGCCGCAGACGAGCACGCTGCCGCCGTGGGTGCGGACGAGTTCGGACGCCTCGTGCTTCGTCGCGCCGTAAGTGCTCATGGGCCGCGGCGAGGCGCTGACCGATGAGATGAACCAGAACCTGCCCGCGTCCGGCAGCGCGCCGAGCAGGTGCTCGATCATGGCGCGATTCGCACGGCTCACAGCATCGGCGGAGCCAGTGCGCGTCCACGCGAAATGCAGCACCGAGGCGGCCTGCGCCAGTTCCGCCGCCAGCTCCGCATCCGGCGCGGATGAAAGATCGGCGCGCAGCCAGCGCACCCGCCCACCGCTTTCCACCGGCAGCTCCGCGCGCGGCGAAACGACCGCGACGAGACGGTGCGGGGTCTTGGCCAAAAGAACCTCCACGGCCAAACGGCCGAGGTACGAACTGGCTCCGGTGATGACGACGGTGGGCGTGCTCATAGGCTCTGCGCGGCGAGGCGGTGCGCCTGCGCCATGATGGTGAAAGTCAGCGACACCGCCGGCAAATCCGGGAACGCCGCCGAGTCGCAGACCAACACGCCGGGCGCGACTTCGCCGCGCCCATCCACCGGCGACTGCGCGCCACCGAGCGGGAGCGTGGCGGCGTAGTGGGAGTTCGCGTTTTGGTGCAGCGGCGGGAGCGGCGGGACGTAGAAACCGCGGCGGTTCAGCGCGTGGCGCAGCGCGGGCATCATGCGGGCGACGGCGTTTTTATCCGCACTGCGCGCGTAGGAAAGGCGGAGCGCGTCGTTTTCCAAACCGACCTCGTAGGACTGCGAGAGCCGCCCATGGACGTAGAGCCGCGCCCAAAAAAGGCGGTCGCGCGACCATGCGGTGAGCCCACGCGCCAGCGGCCAGAGCGCGGGCGGAAAGTTGTAGCGCCACATGTAGTCGAAGTTCGCGTAAATCTGCGCCTGCGCGAAGGGCAGGTCGGTAGCGCCGGGCACGAGGCCGACGAGCAGATTGCTGAGCGAAAGGTACGGCTCGCAGCCCGCCGGACGGCCGGTGCGTCCGAAGTGGAAAATGGGGAAGACATAGACCGCGTTGTCCGCCATCGCGCCCGCCGCGCGCAGGCCGAGCGAGCGCAGCACGACTTCGGTCGTGTTCGGGCAGCCCGCCGTGAGATAGACTTTGTCGAAGCCGCCAAACGTCTGCTCGCCGCCGCCGCACTCGACCGTGAGCGCGCGGGTCTGCGGATCAAAGGCGCGCACTTTGCCGCGCACCAGTTCCACGCGCCCTTCGGCGATCATCCGCTGGATCGTGCGCCGCGTGCTGAAGATCGAGCCGCGGAAACAGCCGGCCAGACATTCGCCACAGCGCACGCAGGCGTCCGGGTGGTCGGGCCGCGTTTCGAGCATGCAGCGGTTCACGCCCGCGACCGGCGTGAAGCCGCCATGCGCGGGTGCGCCGTCCACAGCCTGCGCCATTTTTTCAAACGCCCGCGTCAGGTGCATCGCCGGGCGGTTCGTAAAGTCCGCGCCGAAGTAGCGGTTCAGCCCATCCGCCCGTCCCGCGATGCCCGCTACGTCAGCCATGCGCGCGTAGTGCGGATCGAGCTGCGCGCGCCGCACCGGCCAGCCCGCCAGTTCCGCATCGGTGAACGGCAGCGCCGTGCCGCCCCAGAAATTGCTCAGTCCGCCGAGCGTGTCGCTGCGGAAAATCTTCCCCTTTCCGTCCATCGCAAACTTCGGCAGCGTCGCCGCGAAATGCGTTTTCGGCGGCGGAAACTTCCGCTTCTGCCCGCGCCACAGCTCGCGGTAAATGCCGTCGTAAAAC
>JANXWQ010000051.1 GCA_025351065.1 Chthoniobacter sp.
GGCAGGTGCCTGGTTTTTCCGACTCCACGCCGGGACACATTGGGCAAAAGTATTTCGCTGCGGCTGACGGCTTCACTGCTGGCTCCGCGTCGTGCCCGGATTGGCAGCATGATTCTTCCGCGGTCTTCGCAGTGCCGCCGCGGCAACCACTTTCCACCTTCGCGGGCGGCTTCTGCTCGTGCCGGTGGTCTTGCGGCACCGTCAGTGTCTGCGAGCTACTGCATCCGCAACCGCTCGCGGCGGGCGCAGCGGGCGCAGCCTGGTCAACGAAAGAAGCGGGATTATCGTCAAACTTCTGCCGACAATGCGCCGAGCAGAAATAGAAGGTTTCGCCGCGATACTCAGTGCTGGCGGCAGCGGACTTTGGATCAACAGTCATTCCGCAAACAGGATCGCGGAGCGTGGGAGAGGCGTCGGAAGTTTTCATGGCGAGCGGACTATTTCAGGAAGCGAGAGAGCGCGGTGCGGAGTTCGGCGAGGAGTTGATCGGGCTTCATGGGTTTCGCCTTCGCGTGCGGGGCTTCGGTCCCGTGGCCTATGACGCAGCACTCGACGTGACCCGTCAGCAACTCGACGCCGAGCGCATCGAGCGCGGAGCGAACGGCAGAGATTTGATTGAGGATGTCCACGCAGTAGCGGTCTTCTTCGATCATCCGCTGAATGCCGGCGACTTGTCCGGCGATGCGTTTGATGCGGCCTTGGGCTTTGGGGCGGAGTTCGGATTTCATAGCCCGCATACATATACCCCCTATAGGTATAATGCAAACGCGGCTTACCGCGCCGATTGATCCAGCGAGACGATGCCGCACTTGATGTGCTTCAAGCCCATGTAGGGATTCTCAACCTCGCGCGAGGTCTGCATCCACGCGCTGTAACGATCCATCGGGCAGTTCTCGCATGGTTCCGGGCAGCCTTGCATCGCGCAGTGCATAACGAGGTAGCCCGTGCGTCCGCGAGTGAGCGCGACGATGGCCTCACTCAACGGCACGAGATGTTCCCGCGCCGCTGCGAGCGAATCGCTGCCGGAGACGGACTTCGCGGGGTCCGTATAAATCGGTTTCGCGTCCGCGATGGCCGCCAGCGTTTCCGCCGCGCGCCGCGCCTCGTCCAACTGCTCGTTGGCGAGGGCGTGGCGAATCGCGTCGTATTGCGCGAACACCGCGAGGTCGGTGGGCGTCAGCTTTTTTCGCGGTGGAAGGATGCCGGTGAGAAACAGCCCGGTGACGAACACCGTCGCGAATACCCCAATCAATATCCAGCGAACCTGTCGCCAGACCTTCGCGGCTTCGATCGCTGCTTGTCCCTGTTGGGCCTTGGCCCGCTTATTCATGGCGCAGCACGGGGTTCGCGGCTTTGTCCCTTGGAGCCATTTTGCGGTATGGCGTTACAGCTTTGCCTCGAATTCAATCAGCCGCTCCAGCGCCTCCGCGAAGTCTTTGAAGGCTTCCGCCGGAAGCATGATCGTGTCGCGGCGTCCGCCCACGTCTTCCGTGATTTTTAGGAAACGACCGCGCTGATTCTCTTTGAGGTCGAGGAAGAAAATCTTCCGTTCGTTGACGATCTTTTCGGACGCGATGGGGTGCTGGTCCATTCTCTCTCCTGGGTTTTGATTCATCATATTGATTAGTCGCTGCGGATGCTTGTGCGCATGGGCTGTCGGCCTTCCGGCGGATTACTTTTTGATCGCTCCGCAACTGGACATGGCTGCGCCCATGTAGGGGTTTTCGACTTTTTTTGTGAGCTGCACCCAAGTGCCTTCGGGCACCATCGGGCACGCCATCACGAAGTAACCTGGCTGCTGCGCCGCAACCATCGCGGCGTGTGCGCTTAGTTTTTTGAAGGCATCGCGGGCGTCTTTGATCGAGCCGCTTTTGGCGATGTCGGCAGCGCCCGGTGCAGCGGTCGTCTTGTCTGCGGCGAGGACGGCAGCGGCTTTCTTCGCGGCGGCAAAGTCATCTGCGGCGAGCGCGGTGCGGACGGCTTCATACTGCGCGAGGAACTGTTTCTGCGCGGGCGTGAGCGTGGCCTCGCCTGCGGGGGCCGGGCTGGCGGCGACTTCCGCAGCCTTTTCCACATTGAAGCCGAAGCCGGCGAAGCGGTCGCGCCCGTCGATCTGCACCTGCACGTAGAATTTCATGTAGCCGGCATGTTCCGGCACGATGTGAAAGCTGAGATCGGGACCGCCCCGCTCGCTGGCTTTCTCCGGCTCCTTGCCCATCGGATGCACATGCACCACGCCGCTGCGATCTGCCGGGAAACCGACGCCGTGGGCAAAGGCACCCATGACTGGTTCCAAGTTGTTCGCGGGTTGGCCGTCGGGCTTCGTCACTTTCACTTTCGCCATCGTGGCCTCGCCAACGTGGAGCGTGCCGTCGCCCTCGGAAGTCAGCTCAAACTTGTAGCCGTCCACGCTCGCTAAGCGGCCCGCCGATTGATCAAGCGCGGCGGCGCTGCCCGCGACCGGAACATCCGTCCTGGCGTATTCCTGTTTGCCGGTCGCTGTCGGCAAAAGGTCGGCGAAGACCGTGTAGGTGCCGCCTTTGGCCGGTTTGAAAACGAAGGAGTATTCGCCCGCATTCTTCGTCGGGACGGGATGTTCGTGATGATAGTCCGTGAGTCCCTCGTCGATGATGAGCAGATGGATCTTCTTGGTGTGGGCCAGCTCCAGTTGCTTGACGGTAACGGGCTTTCCTTTGGCGTCGCTGAGTCGGATCAGCGCCGTGGTTTCCGCGCCCGCCGTGAATGGCGAAGCAGGCGGAACGAATTCGACTTTGACGGTGGCCGGTCCGGCTCCGTGATGTTCGGCGGCTTTGGCAGTTTTGGCGGCCTTCGCCTTATCGTCGTCCTCGTGCGCGAAGGAGGTGATGGGGGTGAAGCTGGCAAACGCCAGCGCGAGAGGGAGGGAGTAGTGAAGCAGTGAAGATTTAGTCATGGTAAGTGCGTGAGTGATTTCGGTTTTTTGTGAAGCGGATGAATTGAAGAAGTGGACAAGTTGAAATGGTTTGCGTGGTGAAGCGCCCGGCTCGGCGAAAGGCGCGAGCGCGGGCAGTGGTCTGGCGCGAGGGCCAAACGCGAAAGGAAGCGACTCACGGCCCGAGTGGGCGGCGAAAACGGTCGCTTAACCGAAGACCGGCGGAGCGTGACTCTGGAAGCTGCGCGAAAGCACCGCCTCGGCGAATGAGATGGATCGCGGCGGTCCCGTGTCCGCGATGCCGACGGGCAAAACCTGCGCGGCCACCGGCTGCGTCAGCGTCTCCACGACGCAGAGAATTTTTCCGCAAAGTGCCGCGTCGAAATCCGCCAGCCCCGGAGTCGAAGGCGTGGCCTTGATTCCTTTGCAACACCCCGGCATCTCGCCAGAAGGTTTGCTGTCGCCGCCCTTCGCCGGGCAGTTCTTACATTCCATCGCCGGAGCAGGGTGAGCGGCGAGCCGCTCCACCAGCGCGGAAAGCGCGCAGTGATTGCTCGCGACAAACCACGCGAACACCGCAATGACTGCGGTGCATTTCGCAATGAAGGTAGCCCGGCTGGAGCGCATTTTGGTAAAAGTTTTAATCTTGGGAACTACGGTGGCGAGCAGGATGCCGGACGCAGATTCCCGACCCGGCGGATGAGCAGGAAGCCGCGCACGGCGCACCTCCCGCCCATCGCTTGGGGTCGTTGGGAAATGGGCGGGGTTACTTGACCTGCGCGTCGAGCGCCGTGAGGACGCCGTCGAGCTTTTTGAGGTTGGCTTCGGTGCCGGCCTGGTTGTTGGCGTCGCCGGTGTTGTCGAGGTCGGTGGCAAGCTTGGCAATGTTCTTCGCGCTGCCTTCGACGCGCGCCTTTTTGTCGGCGGCGACTTTGGCGGGCAGGCCATTGGCGAGGTCGCGAATCGCAAAGGCATGATGATGCACGTCGGCGAGCTTCTTGGATTTTACCACGTCGGCGAGTTCGGTGTGGTGCTTGTGGATTTCGGTCATGATGCCATCGACGGTTGCGGGGATGACCATCTTGGCTTCGTGTTCGGCGTGCTCCTTTTCCGCGGCGAACGCGGATTGTGAGATGACGCCGGTGAGGGCGAGGGCGGCGCAAGCGCCGATGCTAAGGATGCGGGTTAGTTTCATGGTTTTGTTGTTGGTTTTGTTTGGTTCCGACAGAGGGCGCGGGATGCGCCGCTGAAGAGAGTTTGAGTTATGAATTATTGGAGGCGGGCGCTGGCGGAGTTCATGGCGTTGTTGTCTTCAACGACGTTCCGTTCCCGATCCCGCAAACTCTTTTGCCCCATTTCCAGCGACCACTTTTTCGTCGCCATGCGGGCGTGCCGCGGGGACGGGGGCAGCGTCAATCGCGTCGAGCGGATCGACTTCATCGCGGGCGACGTATTCCTCGGCGGCTTTGCGGCCGAATTTGAAAAAGACGGCGGGCGTCACGGCCATGTCCAGGAGCGTGGAGCTGAACAGTCCGCCGAGGATCACGACGGCAACGGGGTAGAGGATTTCCTTGCCCGGCTCGCCTGCGGAGAGGACGAGCGGGACGAGCGCGAGACCGGCGACGGCGGCGGTCATGGTCACGGGCACGAGCCTTTCGAGAGAGCCGCGCACGATCATCTTCTCGTCGAACTTTTCGCCCTCGTGCTCCATCAAATGGATGTAGTGC